>NZ_ATHV01000014.1 GCF_000422205.1 Desulfovibrio sp. X2 | reverse complement strand
CGAGATCTACACTCTTTCCCTACACGACGCTCTTCCGATCTAAGAGAGAGCACCCGGGGAAAGACGGGGCGACGTGAGCCCGGACGAAATCCCAGGATGGCGGGAACCAAGAAGACGAGAGCCCGGGAGTCAAGTTCCCTGAAACCCGCCGCGCGGCCGGATGACGGCGTGAGGGGAATGCGGATGGGGGGACTGCCCGAGCGCTTGGTTCGCGAATCGTCCGGGTTGATGGGATGGTTTTTTTCCGGCACCCTCTGGAAAAAACACCTCACGATCACCCAGGGGAGGCCATGGATTTTTCAGGCATGAATTTTCTGGAAGAGACGACGCTTACCGGCGCCTCGGGACGGGCATACCCGTTCCGGATATTTTCGCTGAAAGAGGATTTCGATCCGACACCTGCGCTCTACCTGCTCGGCTACCGCCACCCAAAGGGGCATATCGCCGGGTACAACGTGGTGCCGCTCTACCTCGGCCTCGCAGAGGACCTGCGCCGTGAGCTTGCCGGGCATCCGAGTGCGCAGTGCCTGCGCTTCGAGCTCTGCAACTGCGTCTGCCTGCCCGATGAAAGCATCCCACCCGCGCAATGGCCTGCCTGCTGCGCCGACCTCGCCCGAAGTCTCGACCTTCGCTGCGGCTCCGATCCAACCTCGGCGCCCTGAAGGCGTCCGAACATTCCTGCAAATTCTTCCGAAGTCCTTCTTTCGCGCCTTTCGGCGCTGCGGGAGCGTCACTCTCTCGCGGCGGCCGCGAAGTTGCGCGCCAGGGGAGTGGCGCCCGTGCGGCGCCAGGCCAAGGCCAGGCGGGTCACCGGCGCCTGCCCCGCGAGCTCGCGGTAGACCACGCCGGGAACGCTGAGCGCCCGCATGCACGCGGGCACCAGCGAGACGCCCATCTGCGCGGCCACGAAATTGACCACCGAGCTTATCTGCGGGGCGGACTGGCCGAAGATCGGCTCGAAGCCGGCCGAGCGGCAGGCCGAAACGACCGTGTCAAAAAGGCTCAGCCCCACTGGCCTGGGCGTGAGGATGAACGGGTCGTATTCGAGGCGTCTGAGATCGAGCTTTTCGTCTCCCGCGGCCGCGTGGCCCGTCGGAACGACCGCGAGCATGGGCTCCATGGCGATGGGGCAGATGTCGAGCTCGCCGCCCGTGGCCGAGACCGGGCGCAGGAAGGCCGCGTCCAGGTCGCCCCGGGAAAGCGCGGCGGCCAGGCGCGTGGTGTTGGCCTCTTCGAGGGAGAGTTCCACGTCTGGATAGGCGCTGCGGAAGGCGCTGATGACCGAGGTGACCGCGGGATTGAAGGACGCGGCCCCGGTGAAGCCCAGGCGCAGCACGCCGGTCTCGCCGCGCGCCGCCCTGCGCGCGCTGCGCAGGGCCCGCTCCGCCTGCATGGGCAAGCTCTGCACGGTATCGCGAAAGGCCCGGCCCGCCTCGGTCAGCTCAGCGCCTTGCGGCACGCGCATGAAGAGTTCAGCGCCGACCTCCGCCTCGAGGTCGCGGATCTGCTGGCTGAGCGGCGGCTGGCTGATGCCGAGCCTCGCCGCGGCGCGTGTGAAGTTCCTCTCCTCGGCCACGGCCAGGAAGTAGCGGATGTGTCGCAGCTCCATGCGCCATATTTAAAACATATCAAGAAGCCTTGGGCAATATATTGGACGGACTGCGAGGCCGGGCGCATAGTGGCTGCACCAAGGAGCCGTCTGCATGGAAGAGAGTTCCCGCCCCCCGTCGTCGGGCGGTATGTCCGTCCCGTCCGCTTGCGGCGCGTCGTCCGGCTCGCCGCTCAGAGCCGCGGCAGGAACGGCGGGCTCTGACGCGACATCTCGTGACGCGACATCCCGTGACGCGACGTTTCGCGATGCGGCGCCCCGAGATGCTGCGCGAGGGGCTTCGCCCCAGTGGACCAGGCGCGGCACCCGCTGCTACCGCCGCATCAGCCTGGCGCTCTTCCTGGCGGGTTTCGCCACCTTCTCGCTCATCTACTGCGTGCAGCCGCTGCTGCCCGAGTTCGCGCAGGAATTTTCCGTGGGCGCGGCCGAAAGCTCCGTCGCCCTCTCCCTGACCACGGGCCTCCTGGCCTTCTCCATCCTCTGCGCGGGCGCGGTCTCCGAGGCGCTCGGCCGCCGGGGGCTCATGTTCTGGGCCATGGCCGCCGCAGCCGGGCTGAACATCTGCGTGGCCTTCGCCCCCTCCTGGCACGTGCTGCTCGTGGAGCGGGCGCTGGAGGGGCTGGTGCTCGGCGGCGTGCCCGCCGTGGCCATGGCCTACCTCGCGGAGGAGATCCACCCCGGCGGGCTCGGCTTCGCCATGGGGCTCTACGTCGGGGGCACGGCCTTCGGCGGCATGTTCGGCCGCGTGGCCACGGGCATGATCACCCAGTACACCTCCTGGCGCATGGCCGTGGGCGTGCTCGGCGGCCTCGGCCTCGCCGCTGCGCTCGGCTTCATCGCGCTTCTGCCCGCCTCGCGCAACTTCACGCCCAGGCCCGGCTTCAACGCCCGCCACCACCTGGCCGCCTGGGGCGGGCACCTGCGCAGCAGAGGGCTGCCGCTGCTCTTCCTCATCGGCTGCCTGGTCATGGGCGCCTTCGTCACGGTCTACAACTACTCCACCTTCCGGCTGCTGCAGCCGCCCTACGGCCTCACCCAGGCCCACGTCAGCCTCATCTTCACCGCCTACCTCTTCGGCATCGCGGCCTCGTCCACGGCAGGCGCCCTGTCCGACCGCATCGGCCGCGGCCCGGTCCTCGTCTCGGGCCTGTGCATCGCCGGGCTCGGCCTCGGCCTGACCTGCCTCACGGGCCTCGTTCCGATCATCGGCGGCATCGTCATCCTGACCATCGGCTTCTTCGTCACCCATTCCGTGGCCAGCGGCTGGGTTGGGCGGCTGGCCGAGGGCTCCAAGGGGCACGCGGCCTCGCTCTACCTCCTTGCCTACTACATGGGCTCGAGCATCATGGGCACGTCCGGCGGCTGGTTCTGGGCCGAAGGCGGCTGGCCCGCGCTGGCGCTCTTCACCGGCACGCTGCTCGCGGGCGGCCTCCTCGCCGCGCTGGCGCTGCGCAGCCGCACTGCCCGCCCCGAGGCGGCGCTCGACGTCTTGCGCAATTGACAGCCCCGCCCCTTGTGCTCGAGACGGCTGCCACGAGTCGCGCGTCTGGCTGCCTCCCGGCGCTGGACAGCACCGTCTACACGCTACTGTCCAACCACATCGGAACGACGGGCGGCCGGCACGCATGCGTCGGCAGCGGGGTGTGGGGACCGTGCGGGAAGCTTCTGGCGGACGTGGGCGTAGACGGGCGAGGGCTGGCCGTGGCCGATCTCGAGCACGCCGTGCTCAAGGACGCGCGGGCGCGCGAGACCATGCCCGCGGATATCGGGGAATGCGACCCGGCCCGCGTCGCAAGGCACGCGGTCCACAGCCTTGTATAGGCGGCAGGCGCGGGCAGGGGCTTGTTGAGAAAAGGGGCGGCCCTAGACCACGCAGTTCACGCCCTTTTGCTTGGCGGCCTGCAGGCGGCCGAGAACGCCCAGCACCTGCTGGTCCACCTGGGCGGAGACCATGTCGCCGGAGTCCATGGCGTCGGCGAGGCGGGCCTTGAATTCGGACTGCCAGTCCACCTTGCCGCTCGCGTTCGTGCCGGTCAGCAGGGACCCGGCGTTGCTGGACAGGGTTCCCTTCTCGGGGTCGAAGGACAGGGCCGTGCGGTCGCCGAGGCTGATCTGCCCGGCGTCGTACAGGGACTGGCTCAGGTCGTCGAGATCGCCCGCGTCCATGGAGTTCAGGTCGTACTGCGTGGCCAGGGCACGCCAGATGTCGAAGGACTGCGACGAACTCGAGAGAAACGTCGTGGCCGAGCCCGAAGAGCTGGACGAGGTGGACGACGTGCGGGCAGCGGCCTGCGTCTGGTCCTGGCCGTCCTGGTTCAGGGTCGAGAGCAGGCTCTGTGGGTAGTATCCGTAGATCGAATTCGAATCGACGCGCATGGCTGTCTCCAGGGAAGAGTTTTCCGCGTGTCCCGGCATCTGCAAGGCTGATACCAGCCCGGCCCGCGCGACCGGCTCCCCGTCCGTCCGAACGCGGCGCTTGACCCCGGCGACGGGCCGCGTATGCATGGGGCATGGCCGCTGCCGAGCGCGGGGACGACCTCCGCTATTTCACCCATCCCGCCCTGCGCGGCGCGGAGATGATGCGCGCCCATTTCGTGGACCGCGTCTTCGCGCGCCACAGCCACGACTGCTACGCCCTGGGCGTGATCGAGGCGGGGGCGCTCGGCTTTCGCTACCGGGGCGAGCGGGTGGTGGCGCACGAGGGGTTGGTCAACCTGGTGGTGCCGGGCGAGGCGCACGACGGGCAGGCCGCCGTGGGGCAGGGCTGGCGCTACCGCATGTTCTACCTCGCGCCGGAGCTGCTCGCCGGGGCCGAGGCCGACGCGGGCGGCAGGGGCAGGCTGCCGCATTTCGCCGCCGGCGTGCTGCGCGACCCGGACCTGGCCCGCCGCATCCGGCGGCTGCACGCCCTGGCCGAGGAGCGCCGCGCCCCGGACCTTGCCGTGCGGGAACTCTTCGGCGCCCTGCTCGTGGACTGGATCGCCCGCCATGCGGAGACGCGGCCTTCCCCCGCGTCCGCGGGCCGCGAGCCCGCCGCCGTGCGCCGCGCGCGCGAGCTCCTGCACGCGCGCTTCGCGGAGGGCGTCAGCCTGGACGAACTGGCCGCCGCGGCCGGGCTCTCCCCCTTCCACCTCACCCGCACCTTCACCGCTGCGCTCGGGCTGCCGCCGCACGCCTACCAGCGCCAGCTCCGCCTGGCCCAGGCGCGCCGCCTGCTGCGCGAGGCACCGGACGCGGGGCTGCGCCTTGCGGACGTGGCCCAGGAGACGGGCTTCGCCGACCAGAGCCACCTCACCCGGGCCTTTCGCGACGCCTTCGGCCTGACGCCCGGGGCCTACCGCAAGAACGTTCAAAACTCGTAAGCCGGGTTGCCGCATGCTGCTCCCCATGGAGGCGGCAATGCGAAACGACGTGCGTGCATGCGCGGATCTCGGCGCGGCGATGGTCATCGTGGGCAGCAGCGTGGTGGCGGGCAAGCTGGCCCTGGCGACCATGCCGCTCTATCTCTCCCAGGCCCTGCGCTTCGGGCTGGCGAGCCTCGTGCTCGTACCCCTGCTCCTGCTCCGCGAGGGGCGCTTTCCGGCGCTTGCCCCGCGCGGCTGGGGCGTCATCGCGGCGCTCGCGCTCTGCGGCTCGTTCCTCTTCAACGTCCTTTTGCTGCACGGCCTGCGCCTGACCAGCGCCGCCGCGGCCGGGATCATCGCCAGCACCACCCCGGCCTGCATGGGGCTCATAGCCTTCGCCTTCCTGCGCCAGCGGCTCGGCGTCCGGGCCGTGCTCGGCATCGCCTGCAGCGTCTGTGGCGTGGCCGTGCTCAACGTCTCCGGGCTCGGACCCGGCGAGGCCGCGGCCGCAAGCGGCGCAGCGGCCGCGGACTTCGGTCGGAACCTGGCCGGAAGCCTGCTGGTGCTGGGCGCGGTGGCGGCGGAATCCTGCTTCCTGCTCCTGCGCCGCGCCCTGCCCGAGGAGCTCTCGCCCCTTTCCGTGGCCACCCTGGTCAGCCTGGCCGGGCTCCTCTTCTTCCTGCCCCCGGCAATCGGGGAGATCTCCCAGGGCCTGCCCGCGCCCATCGGCCTCGCTGGCTGGCTGGACGTCGTCTACTACGCCCTGTGCATCACCATCCTGGCCTACGTGCTCTGGTTTCGCGGCGTGACCCGCGTGCCGCCCGCCACTGCCGCGGTCATGACCGGAATCATGCCCGTCTCGGCCGCCTGCCTCTCCTGGCTCGTGCTCGGCGAGGCGGTGCGGGCCGAGCAGATCGCGGGCTGCCTGCTCGTGTGCGGCAGCATCCTGCTCCTGGCCGTGCCCTCCCGCGCAAAGGCCGCCTGATGCCCTGAGGTCCGCGTCCTGCCCGGATGTCCTTCGGAGGATCGCGGGTGGGGCGGGTGCTCTGCGGATGATTTTTTTTCGTAGCTCCGGGACGGGGTCGCTTGAATCCCGTTCAGGACTCTTTCAGCGCATGTCCTCCGCCCCTTCGCGGGAATCACGCCCTCTCTCCATCAAATTCGATTCCCCTCCGTCGAAAAGAAAATAATATTGCAGCGCAACGGGTTGCGGGCGGAATAAAAATTTTTTTCGCCTCAAGAAGGCCCTAAACCGCGTTCCAGCCGCGCCGTTTCAGGCCTGGGGGAAGATGGGCGCGTTTCCTGTCCGGCGTTGCCTCGGTTCCTGAATCTGCTATACATGTCATAGTCCCCAATCCCTCCTTTTCTCCATTCTCTCGCTCCCGGGGCCCGTAAATTGCATTTCTGCTGAGAGGTACCGTCATGAACAAGGCACTGTCGTTTCTCGCCATCACCGTCACCCTGGCGGCAGCGTTCTGGGCGCATCGCGAATTCGATTCCGTGCGCGCCGAACTCAGGCACAGCCAGGACCAGACCTTCCGCCTCGAGGCCGAGGTGGAGAAGGGCAGAACCGCCGTCGCGCTCCTGCACAAGTTCGTGCTCATGAACCAGGAAAAGCTGAAGAGCATGACGCGGCGCAAGATTTTGACGGTCACGGCCTACAGCCCCCGCGAGTGCGAAACCGACTCCACTCCCTTCATCACCGCCTCCAACAGCCCCGTGCGCGCGGGCATCGTGGCCGTGTCGCGCGACCTGTTCGAGAACGGCTGGGTCTTCGGCAAGAAGGTCTACATCAAGAACCTCGGCGTCTTCGTCATCGACGACCTGATGGCCGAGTCCAAGCGCGACCACCTGGACATCTTCATCTACGACCCTGTGCAGGCCCAGAACTTCGGCGCCAAGAAGCTGGAGGTCTTCCTCCTCGGGGCCTGATGCCGCCGCAAGGCGGCGGAAATCCGACGCCTCCCGTCCGGGCGCAAGGGCGCGCGGGCCAGGGGGGCGCCGCATGCCGCGCGGGCAGAGAGGGCGGGCGCAACTAAACAGCTGTTTATTTTTCCGCCCGCTTCTGCTAGTCCCTCACGCGAGACGGGTGCCGTCTCCACGACGAAAGCCGATCTTCATGAGGACGAACCGCATGCGCATGCATCGTATCCTGACCGCATTGCTCCTGCTCCTCGGCCTGGCCGTGTCGGCGCAGGCGCAGCAGCCCGCCCCGACGCCCGCGGCGCAGGGCACGTACCTGACTCCGCCCGCGGCTCCCATGGTGCCCGCGGGGATGGCGCCCGCGGCTCCGTCGCCCGCGGTCGCGACGCCCGCGACGCCCGCAGGCACGCCCGCGGCCCTCAACCCCGAGGATCCCCTGGCCGGCGCAGAAGCGCCCATCGACCTGCAGGCGGCGGTCGAGCGCAGCCTGCTCTTCAACCCGCAGATCGAATCAGCCCGCTTCCAGCTCTCCGGCTCGGAGTACGGGCGCAAGTCGGCCCTGGGCGCCATGGGCCCCTCGGCCACGACCTCCTACGGCTACACCCGCCACGACCGCCCGACCGTCAGCTCCACCTCCGGCCGGGTCAGCGTCGCCCGCGACCAGTGGATATACTCCCTGAATGTGACCCAGCCGATCTTCCACGGCTTCGCGCTGCTTTCCGCCTACCAGAAGGCCAAGCTTGCCAAGGAGCAGGCCAAGGCGCAGCTGGACAACGCGGAACTGATCCTCATCCAGACGGTGCAGGACTCCTTCCTGCAACTCCTGCAGGCGCGCATGGACGTGAAGTCCTCGGAGGACTCCGTGGCCCGGCTGCGCTCGCAGCTGCAGGTCACCCAGGCCTTCTACGACGTGGGGCTGAAGCCCAAGCTGGACGTGCTCCAGGCCGAGGTGGACCTCGCCACGGCCGAGCAGCAGCTTCTGACCGCCAAGAACAGCGTGGCCACCCAGACCGCGCAGCTGAACACGCTTATCGGCCTGCCGCTGGAGTATCCGGCCAGGTATGTGGGCGAGCTGACCTACATCCCGTTCCAGCGCACGCTCGACGACTGCCTCGCCCGGGCCTACACCAAGCGTCCGGACCTCGAGATCGGCCGCAAGAGCGTGGAGATGGCCCAAAAGGACGCCAAGATCGCGGCGGGCACCTTCTACCCCAACGTGGACGCCAGCTACGACTACTCCCAGACCGGCGACACCCCCCGGGCCGACGGCACCTCGAGCTACTCCAAGTACGCCAGCGAATGGTCCGTGGGCGCCAAGGCCACCTGGAACTTCTTCTCCTCGGGCAAGGACTTCAACGCCTACGAGCAGGCCAAGGAGACCGTGGCCAAGGTCGAGGCCGACCTGGCCGACACGCGCCTGAACGCGGGCTTCTCGGTCAAGCAGGACCTCCTCGACCTGCAGGTGGCCTCGGACCGCATCAGCGTGGCCAAGAAGTCCATCGCCGCGGCGCAGGAGGGCTACCGCATGGCCGTGGCCCGCTACCAGGCCCAGGTGGGCACCAACACCGAGGTGCTCGACGCCCAGTCGCGCCTCTCCAGCGCGGAATTCCAGCTTTCGAGCGCCCTGGCCGACTACCAGCGCGCCCTCTCCAGGCTCTACGTGGCCATGGGCGAGCGCAACCTCGCCTTGAGCATGCAGTAGACATCCGCACGCCGCGCCACGCAAAAACGCCGGGCACCCTCGCGGGCCGCCCGGCGTTTTCGTTCGCGGACAGGAAGACCCCGTCGGGGGGAGGCTACTTGTTGAGCGCCTCGTCCAGGCCCTTGGCCGTGGCGAACTTGACCGCACGCTTGGCCGGAATCTTGATGGCCTTGCCGGTCTGGGGGTTGCGCCCCTCGCGCGCGGGGCGCTGCTTGAGGGAGAAGGAACCCACGCCGGGCAGGCGGACGCCCTCGTCGGACTCGATACCCTTGGCCAGGATGGCGCAGAAGGCGTCGAAGGTCTTTTCGGCCTCGACCTTGGTGGTCAGGACGTCAGGCAGAGCGTTCTTGAGTTCGTCGACAAATTGGGCCTTGGTGAACATGCGGGATACCTCCTTGGAAGCCCGGGACTTTGCACAGGCAAAGTCCGTGATGATAAGGGTCCCCTTTGCCGCTTGTACCGTCCCTTGTCAAACGAAATTCCGGTGAACTCGATTCACTTCGGAGAGGCTCCGGCTTGCCCGGGCGCAGCAAAGAATATAAGGCTCAGGGAAGAAGTGGGGGTAGGCATGGCGTATGAGGCGCAGGGCCGTCCGAGGCTCGTGCTCATGGTCGAGAACGAGCAGGCGAGAGAGGCCTATCTGGAATGCGTCCGCGCGGCACGGGCCGAGGCGGACGTGGTTTCCGGGCCGCGCGCGCTGCACGAGAGGCTGGTGCGCGAGGCGTACAGCGGCCTGCTCGTGGACCTGCCCACCCTGATCAAGGCCCCCCACGCGGACAAGTGCATGGTGCGCAAGGACATGGAGCTCTATCCGGTCCTTCGCCTGCGCTACGACGAGGGGGAGCGCAAGGTGCGCGGCCTCTTCTACGGCCAGGAGAGTCCGGACGGGGACGTGGTCGCGCAGTTCATCCGCCAGGAGCTCGGGGCCGTGTCCCCCCGCCTGCTGCGCGCCTCGCCGCGCAGGAAGCTGAACTTCAACGCGCTCGTCTGCCGCGGCGACGTCTTCGACCCCGAGAACGCGCTGCGCACGGTGACGCTCGACGTCTCGCGGGGCGGCTGCTTCCTCGTCACCTGCGAGGAATTCCCCCCCGGAGCGGAGATCTGCCTGCGCTTCCTCGAGCTCGGCGATCCGGCGCCCATGCGCGCCGTCTTGCGCAGACGCGTGGAATGGGGCAAGAGCATGGCCGTGCCGGGCATCGGCGTGGAGTTCCTGGACCTGAGCGAGGAACAGCGCAAGGCGCTCGACACATGGCTGGCCCGCCGCCGGTTCTTTGCCGCCGAGGTCGGGGAGCACCCCGCGGACGCCGTGCTCGGGGACCTTTCCGACCTGGGAGAGCTGCCGGACCTGGATTTGTCGGATCTGGGGCTGGCGGACCCGGCCGACCGGGCGGATTGCGCCGGAGGAGACTCCGGCAGGCGGAACGGACGCGCCGGGCGTCCTGAATGATTTCATTGCGAGGGCACATGAGCGACAAGAATCTGAACGTCACCGACTTCCTGGCCCGCGGCATCCTCATCGGCGGCGCGCTCGGCGTGGTGGGCGGCTGGCTGATCGCGGACATGCGGCGCGGCCTCTTCCTGGGCATGCTCTGCGGGGCCCTCGCCGGGCTGACCATCGCCGCCCGCCGTCGCCGCTGATCCCGTTCCCGCCCGCAGTCTCCGCCGATCCGATCCCATCCCGGGCGACAGGCCCGGCATCCTCCGGCACCACTCCGTTTTCCTGCTTCTCGTCCCCGTTCAGGCCGCGCGGCACGACGCGCGGCCGGTGGATGCTTCCCCTTTCTTTTGCCGCCTCTTTTGACTTTTCCTCCTTTCGGGGTATATCGGGAACAAGGTGCACGGTCCGGCCGTCCGGTCCGGCATCGGCAAACCTCAAGCGAAAGGAGCTGTTCATGTCCAAGGAGAACGTCAAGTGCATGAGCGGGGTACTGGCCTCGGTCTTCGCGCACCTCGGAGGGATTTCCAAGGAGGAGGCGCGCGAGATCTGCGGCCTGGACGAGGGCAAGTTCGAGGAGGTCTATTCCAAGGCCGGGCTCATCGCCAAGAAGCTCGACAACATCAGCGGCGACAAGATGGACCATTTCCTCGATTATTTCGCCAAGGAGATCGACGACTACGTGCGCGAGACGACGCACTACTTCTACCTGACCTAGTCGGGACCGGGCCAGCCTGAACGGCCGCCGCCCAGGCGCGCGGCGGCCGGCCAGGAGTCTTGTGATGGAGAAGACCGTTCTCACAGCGGAGGAACTGAAGACGCTGCCCACGAACGAGGTCTTCCGCCGCCTCGGCGCGGACCGGGGGGGACTCTCCGGCGAGGAGGCGGCGGCGCGGGCAGACATCTACGGGCCGAACGAGATAGCCGAGGAGCATGTAAGCTCGCTGCGCAAGTTCCTGGGCTACTTCTGGGGGCCCATCCCCTGGATGATCGAGGTCGCGGCCATCCTCTCCGCGGCCATAGGACGCTTCGAGGAGTGCGCCATCATCGGCGTGCTGCTCCTCTTGAACGCCGGGGTCGGCTTCTGGCAGGAGCACAAGGCGGACAACGCCATAGCCCTGCTCAGGCAGCGCCTGGCGCTCAAGGCGCGCGTGCTGCGCGACGAAAAATGGAGCCGCATCGCGGCCCGCGAACTGGTGCCCGGGGACCTCGTCCGCGTGCGCCTGGGCGACATCGTGCCCGCGGACCTGAAGATCGCCTCGGGCGGCCAGGCCGAGGCCCACGTCTCCGTGGACGAGTCGGCCCTGACCGGCGAGTCGCT
This sequence comes from Desulfovibrio sp. X2, assembly GCF_000422205.1. Taxonomy (NCBI): domain Bacteria; kingdom Pseudomonadati; phylum Thermodesulfobacteriota; class Desulfovibrionia; order Desulfovibrionales; family Desulfovibrionaceae; genus Desulfovibrio; species Desulfovibrio sp. X2. Next base: position 114,105 of record NZ_ATHV01000014.1, on the reverse strand, counting down.
GCCCGTGGACAAGGCCGCGGGCGACGTCCTCTTCTCGGGCTCCGTGCTGCGCCAGGGCGAGGTGGACGCCGTGGTCGCGGCCACGGGCATGGACACCTTCTTCGGCCGCACCGCTGGCCTCGTGGCCCAGGCCGCGCCGCGCAGCCACTTCCAGCGCGCGGTGGTCAAGATCGGCGACTACCTCATCGTCCTGGCGCTCCTGCTCGTGGCGGTCATCGTCCTGACGGCGCTCTTCCGCCACGAGAGCCCGGCCGAGACCGTGCAGTTCGCCCTCATCCTGGCCGTGGCCGCCATCCCGGCGGCCCTGCCCGCCGTGCTCTCCGTGACCATGGCCGTGGGCGCCTCGCGCCTGGCCGCCAAGGAGGCCATCGTCAGCCGCCTGACCGCCATCGAGGAGTTGGCGGGCATGGACGTGCTCTGCTCGGACAAGACCGGGACCATCACCGAGAACCGCCTGAGCGTGGGGGATGTGCGGCAGCTCGCCTCCGCCCCGGCCGCCGAGGTGCTGGCCGCGGGCGCCCTGGCCTCGCGCGCCGAGGACGCCGATCCCATCGACGACGCCGTGCTCAAGGCCGCCTCGGCCGACTCCGGGGCCTCCTCGATGCTCGCGGGGTTCACGCTCACCTCCTTTACGCCCTTCGACCCGGTGGCCAAGCGCACCGAGGCCGAGATGGAGGGGCCCAAGGGCCGCGTGCGCTTCGCCAAGGGAGCGCCGCAGGCCATCCTGGCCCTGGCGGACCTTTCGGGCGAGGAGAAGAAGACCATCGAGCAGCGCCTGGGCGAGGAGGTGGACGGCCTCGCGGGCCGCGGCTTCCGCGCCCTGGGCGTGGCCCGGGCGGACGGCGACGGGCCGTGGCGCTACCTCGGCCTGCTCGGCCTCTTCGATCCGCCGCGCGAGGACTCCGCGGCCACCATCAAGGCCGCGGGCGAGATCGGCGTGGCCGTGAAGATGGTCACCGGCGACCACGAGGCCATCGGCCGGGAGATCGCGCAGCAGGTGGGGCTCGGCCGGAACTTCCTGGTTCCGGAGCAGTTCCTCGACGCCAACGAGCACAAGGCGCTGCAGCTCGTGGAGGGCGCGGACGGCTTCGCCCAGGTCTATCCCGAGCACAAGTACCACATCGTGGAGCTTCTTGAGGACGCCGGGCACATCGTGGGCATGACCGGCGACGGCGTGAACGACGCCCCGGCGCTGAAGAAGGCCGACGCGGGCATCGCCGTGGCCGGGGCCACGGACGCCGCGCGCTCGGCCGCGGACATCGTGCTCACCCTGCCCGGACTCTCGGTGATCATCGACGCGGTCAAGGAGAGCCGCCAGATCTTCCAGCGCATGCAGAGCTACGCCATCTACCGCATCGCCGAGACCATCCGCGTGCTGCTCTTCATCACCCTGTCCATCCTGGCCTTCCGCTTCTATCCCGTGACCGCGGTGATGATCGTGCTCCTGGCCCTGTTCAACGACGCGCCCATCATGGCCATCGCCTACGACCGCGTGCGCTACTCGAATACCCCGGAGAAGTGGGACATGCGGGTGGTCCTGACCATGGCCACCTTCCTCGGGCTCCTCGGCGTGGTCTCGTCCTTCATGATCTTCTGGATCGGCAAGGACTACCTGGACCTGGGCATGGGCGTGCTGCAGACCTTCGTCTTCCTCAAGCTCGCCGTGGCAGGCCACCTGACCATCTTCGTGGCGCGCACGCGCGGCCCCTTCTGGAGCGTGCGGCCGAGCGGCATCCTGCTCTGGTCGGCCGTGGCGACCAAGCTGCTCGCGACCCTGGTCGCGGTCTACGGGCTCTACATCACGCCCATCGGCTGGAGGCTGGCGCTCTTCGTCTGGGGCTACGCCCTGGCGGCCTTCGTGGTCACGGACATGCTGAAGGTCCTGCTCTACCGCCTGGTGGACCACGGCGACCTGTGCTTCGCGCACAGCGCGGCCTGCCGGAGGCGCTAGGCCGTCGTCCGGCCCGGGCCCGAAGGGGAGCGGAGAAGGAGGGCCCCTCGGGGCCCTATTTTTTTTCCGGAGGGCGCTTCCAGCGCGGGGTGTCCGTGCGGAAGCGGTTCTTGAGCACGATCAGGGAGAAGAAGATGTAGGTCAGGTAGAGGGTGGTGAAGAAGTTCGTGGCCAGGTCGATGCTCATCTCCGCGCGGCCGGTGTTGACCAGGAAGATGCACAGGAAAGTGGCCTGGAACATGCCGAGCGTGGCCACGCCGAGCCAGAGCAGGAAGGTCGCGAGGGTCCGCATGGTGGCCTCGCGGCGTTCGGGCGCGAGCCAGTGGTCGCGGTTGGGCAGGACCTTCAGGTAGCGGTCCGGCAGCCGCTTCACGAACAGGCCGCAACCCAGGAAGTAGGCCCCGAAGCCGATGAGGATGAGGAAGTAGATGGCCGCGACCGCGGGCTTGCCCATGATCAGGCTGGCCTTGCCCGCCGCGGTCTGCTGCGTCACCACGCGGGCGGGCAGCTCGGGGAAAAAATGGAAGAACTGCCACAGCCCGAAGAGAATGAGGGCGGCGAAGACCGCCATTGCCAACCGTTTCGTCATGCGCGTCTCTAGCCTTGGGCAGGGGAGGGCGTCAACCTGGCCGCTGAAAAAGCACCGTCTGCCGCGTTGCCGCAAAAAGTCCGAACCCTCGCGTATGGAAGAATACGCTTCGGTCTCGGACTTTTCTGGCGCCTTGCATCCGGCGCTTTTTGAGCGGCCAGGCAGGAGGGAAAGCACCGTCCGCCGCGTTGCCGCAAAAAGTCCGAACCCTCCGTATGAGGAGGTACGCTTTAGGCCCGAATCTTGGGAGGGCGGCCTCCCGGTCTTGCTTCGCCTGCTTTGGACCGGTCCGGAGAGGGAGTTCGCCGTCGCGTCGCGCCTCCGCGCTTTTCGGTTGCCAGCAGCCCCCCTTTTCGGTGTACAATGTCTTCCCTGATTCCCAGTTCCCAAAGGAGGCTCATCATCATGGAACGCACCGGACTCGTGACCTTTCAGGGCAATCCCCTGACACTGCTTGGCAATCCCATCACCGCGGGCGATAAGGTCCCGGACGTCGCCGTTCTCGACAACACGCTGCAGGAACGCTCCCTCTCCGAATGGAAGGACAAGGTCGTGATCCTGATCAGCGTGCCTTCGTTGGATACGGACGTCTGTTCGCTCGAGGCCAAGCGCTTCAACGACGAGGCCAAGAAGCTCGACGACCAGGTCGCCATCCTGACCGTGAGCATGGACCTGCCCTTCGCCCAGAAGCGCTGGCAGGAGGCCGAGGGCGCGGGCGAGCTGAACATCTTCTCGGACCACCGCGACGCGGCCTTCGGAGAGGCCTTCGGCGTGCTGATCAAGGAGCTTCGGCTGCTCGCGCGGGCCGTCTTCGTCGTCGACCAGAAGGGTATGGTGACCTATGCCCAGATCGTGGACGAGGTGACCCACGAGCCCGACTACACGGGTGCCCTGGAAGCGGCGCGCAAGGCGCTGTAAAGGCGCTGAAGAGCCCGAAAGGGCGGAAGGACTCTAGGGGGCGGACGGTCCGCCCAGCCGCTGGCGCAGGAGAAGATGCGTCGTCTCCAGGCTCGAGCGCAGCAGGCGGACCTCGTCTCGGAGCACCGGCCAGGCGGCTTCGGCCGCCCGCCGGTGCAGCCTGAGCGCGATCTCGCGCACGAGGCTGGCCCCTATCCCGGCGGCCGCCAGCATGATCGTTCGCGCGGAATCCTTGACCGCCTCGCGGTCCTCGGCTTCGGCCGCCCGTTCGAGGGCTGCCACGCCGCCGTTGGCGTCCTGCGCGAAATCCTCCCACCGCGCGAGCACCTCGGCCGCGTCCCTGACCAGGCCCTTCTCGAGGCCGCGCTCGTCGAACACCGCGATCCCGTGCAGGGGCGTCGGCTCAGCGGAGCGCTGTCCGGGCAAGGCCTCGCGCGCGAGCAGGCCCGCCAGCGTGGAGGCGAGGCTCTGGGCGTCCAGGGGCTTTTGCAGGTGCGCGTCGAGCCCGGCGGCCAGGAAGCGCTCGCGGTCGTCCTTCATGGCGTAGGCGGTCATGCCCACGATGGGCAGGGCGGGATCCACGCCCGGCACCTCGCCCATGCGGATGGCCCGCGTGGCCGCGAGCCCGTCCATGCCGGGCATCTGGATGTCCATGAGCACCACGTCCACGGGGGTGTCGGCCAGGGTTTCGAGCGCCTCGCGCCCGTCCTCGGCCGTGAGCACCTGCACGCCAGCCTTGCCGAGGATGGCCGAGACCAGCAGGCGGCTGGTGGTGTTGTCCTCCACCACCAGCACCTTGGCCCTGGAAAGCCTCTTCGCGATCTCGGGCTCGAGGATCATGGGCGCTGCCATGATGCTGCGCGGCAGGGTCTTGAACAGGGCGGTGAAGGTGAAGGCGCTGCCCCGGCCCACGGAGCTGTTCACCGAGATCTCGCCGCCGAGCATCTCCACGAGGTGGCGCGACAGGGCGAGACCGAGCCCGGCCCCGCCGTGGCGGCGGGTCATGAAGTTCTCGGCCTGGGTGAAGCTCTGGAATACCATCTCCATCTGCTCGGCCGGGATGCCCGTGCCGCTGTCCTCCACCGTGAAGCGCACCAGGGCGCCGCGGCCCGTGATCTCGCCCAGGGCCGCGCACAGGCTGATCGTGCCCTTGTCCGTGAACTTGAGGCCGTTGCCCACGATGTGGAAGAGGACCTGCTTGAGCTTGCCGCTGTCGCCGAGCAGGGTGTCGGGCACCTCGTCGGCCACGCACCATTTGAGCTCCAGCCGCTTGCGCTCCGCCTGGCTCTGCAGGGTGCGCATGACGTCTTCAACCACCCTGCGCAGGCAGAAGGGCTCTTCCTCGAGCTCCATGCGGCCCGCCTCGATCTTGGAGAGGTCGAGCAGGTCGTTCAGGAGGCCGAGCAGGGAGTTGGCGGAATCCTTGATGATCCGCAGGAACTCCTCCTGCTCGCCCGAGACCGGGGTGTCCATGAGCAGGTGGGTCATGCCGATGATGCCGTTCATGGGCGTGCGGATCTCGTGGCTCATGTTGGCCAGGAAGGCCGATTTGGCCCGGCTGGCCGCCTCGGCCTGGGACTTGGCCGCGCGCAGCCGCCGCTCCATCTCGTGCTTGGAGAGGGCCACGGCGATGGTCGTGTGCAGCTCCCGCTCGTCGAAGGGCTTGACCAGGAAGCCGAAAGGCCGGCTGCGCTTGGCGCGATCCAGGGTGGCGTCGTCGGAATAGGCGGTCAGGAAGATGACCGGGATGTCGAAGAGGTCGGCGATCTGCACGGAGGCGTCCACGCCGTCCATGCCCTCGCCGAGGCGGATGTCCATGAGCACCAGGTCCGGGCGCGTCTCTCCGGCCTGGACCACGGCCTCCTCTCCCGAGGAGGCCAGCGCCGTGACCTCGTATCCCAGGCGTTCGAGCGTCCGGCCGATATCCATGGCGACGATGCGCTCGTCGTCTACGACCATGACGCGCCGGGGCTTCATGCGCTGGCAGCTCCTTTGCTTTTCCCAGAGAGGATGACTTTAATCCGCGCAGTATTGCTTAAGCCCGGCTCGCTGTCCAGGCGGGAAACACCTTAGTCCCGCGGATGGTAGAACGTCTTGGCCCAGGGCAGCAGGTCGCGGATGGCCTCTATGCGCTCGGCCGTGGGCGGGTGCGTGGAGAGGAAGACGGGCGGTTTCTTGCTCTTGTCCTCGTCCTTGGCCATGTGCTCCCAGAAGGTCAATGCGGCTGCGGGGTCGTAGCCCGCCTGGGCCATGAGCTCGAGCCCCACCTTGTCGGCCTCGCTCTCCTGGTCGCGCGAGAAGGGCAGGAGCACCCCCACGTTGGCCACCATGCCGTAGGACTGGGCGAAGACCTGGCCGCCCACGCTGCCCGAGCCGCCGAGCGCGAGCGAGCCCACCGTGCCCACGCCTTCCAGGGCCAGGGCCGTGCTCATGCGCTCGGCGCCGTGGCGCAGGAGCGCGTGGGCGATCTCGTGCCCCATGACCGTGGCCAGCTCCGCGTCGGTCGGGGCGTACTTGAGGATGCCGGTGTAGACGAAGACCTTCCCCCCGGGCAGGCAGAAGGCGTTGGCCTCGTCCTTGTCGATGACGTAGAATTCCCACTTGTAGTCCGGCCTGACCGAGACCTTGGCCAGGCGTTCGCCGATGCGCCTCACGCGTGCGTTTATCTCGGGGTCCTTGGAGACCTTCTCCGTCTTCAGCACCTGGGCGGCCGCCTGCTGCCCGAGCTGCAGCTCCTCCTGCTGGCTGACGAGCATGAACTGCGAGCGGTCCGTGTAGGGCGTGGTCGTGCAGTAGGTCAGCACGGCCGTTGCCAGGAGCAGGCCGAGAACGATCAGGAAACGTTTGCCGAATCGGGTCTTCATACCAAAAATATACGCCGCCGCGGTACCGCCGTCCAGTCCCGGCAGCCTCTCTTTGTCCCCTCGCGCCGTCCGGAGGTGCTGGACGAATGCGTCCGCGCGGCCTTGACGCGGCTGCCCATGCGGCCCACTATGCGGCCAGCGCAGGAGGGGCCATGAAGGGACTTTTCATCGAGGACATCCTGAAGCGGATGATGCACGTCGCCGACTGCCGCAACCAGGCCGAGCTGGCCTCGGTGCTCGGCGTGAAGCGCGCCGCGGTCACGGATGCCAAGCGCCGCGGAGCCGTGCCCGCGGACTGGTACCTGCGGCTGTGCCGCCTCTACGGGGCCAACCCCGTCTGGGTCGAGACCGGGCTCGGCAGCGAGCTTTTGGGGGATCCCGAAGGGGAGGAGGCGCCCGCGGGCTTCGTGCTCCTGCCTGCCGCCCCGGCCACGCCCCGCCTGGAGCCGCAGGGCCTTGCGGGCGGCGCGGAGGAGGGGCGCCTGGCCTTTTCCCGCGACTGGCTGGGAGAGGTCGCGCGCGGCGCGCCCGAGGAGCTGCGCCTGCTCGCCGTGGCCGGGGACGCCATGGCGCCCACGCTGCGCGACGGCGACACGGTCCTCGTGGACCAGGGGCAGCGCGAGATCGTCTACGGCAAGATCTACGCCCTGGCCATGGACGACGCCGTGGTCGTCAAGCGGCTGGACAAGAAGCCCGGCATGCTCGTGCTCGTCTCGGACAACCACGCCTACCCGCCGCTCGAGATCGACATGCGCGAGGCCGCCGAGGTCCGCGTGCTCGGCCGCGTGGTCTGGCTCTGCCGGGAAAATCCGTGAGCCTGCCGGGGGCCCCTGATGCCTCGCGCGAGGCCCCCGCGCGCCCGTCCGCGCACCAGCTTGGACATCCCTCCGCGCATCCGCCCGCATCCGCCTCGGTCGTCCGCGCCTGGTGCCTCTACGACTGGGCCAATTCCGCCTACATCCTGAGCGTGGCCACGGCCGTGCTGCCCGCCTGGTTCGCGACGGGCATCGTGGGACCCCAGGGCTACGCCCTCCTCGGCCTGCGCATGAGCGCCACCACGCTGTGGGGGCTGACCGTGGGGCTCTCGGCCCTGGCCGTGTTCCTGCTCGCGCCCGTGCTCGGCGCGGCCGCGGACCTCTCCGGCAGGTCCGGCACCTTCCTGCGCGTCTTCTGCCTCGCGGGCGCGGCCGCGGCCGTGGCGCTCGGCTTTCGCGGCCCGGGCGACGTGCTCTCCGTCATGCTCCTCTTCGCCGCGGCCCAGGCCGCCTTCAACTGCGCCAACGTCTTCTACGACTCCTACCTTCTGCGCGTGGCCGGGCCCGAGGACGCGGACCGCGTCTCCGGCCGGGGCTACGCCTACGGCTACGTGGGCGGGGGGCTGCACTTCCTGCTCGCGCTCGGGCTCATGACCCTGCACGAGCGCCTTGGCCTCACCCAGGGGCAGGCCGCGCGCCTGGCCATCGCCTCGGCCGGGGTGTGGTGGGCGCTCTTCGCCCTGCCCGCCTTCCGCGCGCTGCGCGACGTGCCCGCGAGGGCCACGGGCGGCCCGGCGGACTGGCTGCGCCAGGGGCTCACAGAGGCCCTGGAAACGGCCCGCTCGTTCACCCGGGGCGGCCCGGCCGCAACCTTTCTCCTGGCCTACCTGCTCTACAACGACGGCATCCAGACGACCATCGGCATGGCCACCATCTACGGCAAGGAGGAGTTGGGGCTGCCCACCTCGGTGCTCATGCTCACGCTGCTGCTCATCCAGGCCGTGGCCTTCGCCGGGGCCATCGGCTTCGCGCGGCTGGCCGGGCGCATCGGCACCCGACGCGCCATCCTGCTCTCGTTGCTGGTCTGGACCGGTGTGGCCGTATCGGCCTACGAGATCAGCGGGGCGATCCAGTTCGCGGCGCTCGGCGGGGTGGTGGGGCTCGTGCTCGGCGGCTCGCAGGCGCTCTCGCGCTCCTACTACGCCCGCCTCGTGCCGGGCGGGGCCACGGCGCGCCACTTCGGCTACTTCTCCGTGGTCACCAAGTTCTCGGCCATCGGCGGGCCGCTCGTCTTCGCCGTGCTGCGCCAGCTGACCGGCAGCTCGCGCCCCGCCATCCTGGCCGTGGCCTGCTTCTTCCTCGCGGGCATGGTGCTCCTCGCCCGCGTGCGCGAACCCGGCCCAGGCCGTTGAAAACGGCCCATCTGCCGCGTTGCTGCGAAAAGTTCAAACCCTCGCGTATCCGCAATACGCGTCGGGCTTGAACTTTTCTTGCGCCTTGCATCTGGACCGTTTTGAACGGCCTGGGGGGCGGGACCACGCGCCTCAATGGCTGTGGCGGCCTTCTTTGTACCGCCGATTTCCAGTGTCGCTGCCCGGCCAGACACCGTCGAAAACGTCCTCGGGGGCGGGACCACGCGCTTCAATGACTGTGGCGCACCTTGTGCCGTCGCCTCCTGGGCTAGACCGCCAGGCGTTGAAAACGGCCCATCCGCCGCGTTGCCGTGAAAAGTTCAGGCCCTCGCGTATCTGGAATGCGCGCCGGGCCTGAACTTTTTGAGCGCCTTGCATCTGGACCGTTTTGAACGGCCTGGGGGAAATGGCGGCACACTTCTCAGCGCCTGCTGCGCGTCGTGTGCCTCTGCCTCACGATGCTCCCCCCCAGACCGTTTGAACGGCCCGGGGGGGCGTGTTTTTCGATGGCGCGAGCGCCGTTCCCGATCCGCGCGGACTACACCGCCAGGCGCCGCTCGGCCTCCTCGGTCTCCCGGCGGTAGGCCGCCAGGTCGTCCACGGTGAGCACGCACATGCCGTGGCGTTCGGCGAAGTCCACGATCTCTGGCAGGCGGGCCATGGTGCCGTCCGGGTTGGTCAGCTCGCAGAGCACGCCGCAGGGCGTGAGCCCGGCCAGGCGCACGAGGTCCACCGTGGCCTCGGTGTGGCCGCGCCGCTCGAGCACGCCGCCCTCGCGGGCGCGCAGGGGGAAGACGTGGCCGGGGCTGCGCAGGTCTTCTGCCCGCGCGCCCTGTGCCGCCGCGGCGCGCACCGTGCGCACCCGGTCCGCGGCCGAGACGCCCGTGGTCACGCCCTCGGCCGCCTCGATGGACACGGTGAAGGCCGTGCCGTAGCGGCTCGAGTTCTCCCTGACCATCATGGGCAGGCCGAGCTCGCGCACCTTGTCCGGCGGCAGGCAGAGGCAGACGATGCCGCTGCATTCGCGGATGAGCATGGCCATCTGTTCCTCGGTCAGAGACTCGGCCGCGAAGATGAGGTCGCCCTCGTTCTCGCGGTCCTCGTCGTCCGTGACCAGCACGCCCTGGCCGCGGCGCAGGGCCGCCAGAGCGCGCGAGACCCGCTCGCGCGGGGTGCCGAAACGTGCAAGAAGGGACTGATTCATGGCAGATCTCCATTTGCGATAATGGGTTACCAGAATCAGGGCATGAGAGGGGACGGCCGCCCCGGACGTTTCCGCAGACGACGGAACGCAACGGGCGGCCGCGCGGACTGGAACCGTCCGCAACGGGTCACACGACTGCCGTATCCTCTTCCATCCGGACTGTGACCGTCGGCCCTGGCCTCGCACCAGGTCTGCTGACCTTCCGCCGCATGGCGGAAGCGCTCGCGGGCTCCCCGGCTCGCGCCGGGATACCGCCGGTGGGGAATTCCACCCCGCCCTGAGTACAGCGACCCAAGAGTGGCCCGCGAGAGGGGGATCTGTCAAGCCGCCGCCGGGAAGGGCGCGGCGCGTGCGCGAGAGGGAAGGGGAGAGACGGCGGGCGTCGCGCTAGTTGCGCGCGCCTTCCATCTCCTTGAGCTTCTTGGACAGCTCCACGATGGTCCGGGCGTAGGTCTCGTCGTGGTTGTAGTGGTAGATGACGCGCTCCTGGCGCTCCTCGGTGAGGCCGGGCTTCCAGCCGTGGAAGGCCAGGTAGTTGGCGATGGAGGGCAGGGCGTCCGCCGGGTCGAAGAGGTCCACCACGCCGTCGTTGTTGCCGTCCACGCCGAAGCGCACCGCGTTGCTCGGCATGAACTGGCACAGTCCGATGGCCCCGTACGGCGAGCTCCTGATGTTCAGCGGGTCCTGGCCGCTGGCCATGGCGTACTCGATGAAGGCCACGAGCTCCTCGTAGGCCCAGTCCGCCTTCTGACGCGTGCGCCGCACGAGCCACTGCTGCAGCTGCGGCGAGAGCGAGTTCATGGGCATGTAGGCCTGCACGAGCAGGAAGTCGTCGCACAGCGCCATGGAGGCCAGGGAGACGAAGGCGTTGCCGTTGCCCAGATAGGAGCCGAGCCGCGTCTCCACGAGCATGATGGCCACCACCACCTCGCGCGACACGCCGCGCTCCTGCTCCACCTTGTCGAGCGTCGCCCTGTTGTCGTCCATGAAGCGCAGCGCGTCCGCGAGCAGCGCGGGCTGCAGGTAGCGCTCGTAGACGCGGGGCGCGGACGGCGCCTCCTTGGAAGGGGGCGTCGCGGGCGCTGTCTTGCTGCGCAAAAGCGCGATCATCTTGCGGGACATGACCCGGGGCTGGAAGGTGATCTCGGGCCGGGAGAAGAGCTTGTCCAGGTAGTCGCGCGGCAGTCCGTCCTCGGCCAGGCGGTCGATGAGGGGCTGCCACAGGGGACTCGGCTCCTCGGCGGCGACGCTCGGGCGGGGCAGGAGGCAAAGGGCCGCGCACAGGGCGGCGAGAATGCAGAGATGTCTCACGTGGTTCGGGCGCATGGGAAACCCGGCCGCGCATTTCGCGTCGGCCGAGGAGAGCCTAGCAGGGCGCGGCGTTTTCTGTCCATCCCTAAGCACCATGAGGGGTCAGCACCGGTCCACGGAGATATAGGCCAGCCGCTCCTCCATCTCGTCGTCGATGAGGTCGGCGTGGCCGCGAAGATCGAACGTGGCGCCGCACGACGTGCAGCGCAGCGCGACCTCTCGTCAGCGGCGGCAGGGGGTGAGGCGGCCGCCGCAGGCGGGGCAGAAGCCCGGCCGCCTGGGCTGCGTTCCGGTCGGCGGAAAAGGGGAATTCTCGGCGGTCATCGCGTCTCCAAAAAAGCGGGAATCGTCTCGGAGGGCCGACTATGCCCCATGCCCCACCCGCGGCGCAAGCCCGCGGACTTGAAATCGGCGGGGGTTCAGGTACATATCGGGAATGCTGATCGAGCTGCCGGACTGGACCCCGGTCGACCCGCCGGGAACGCCTGAGCCCTTCGTGCCCATGTTCGAAGCGCTGAGCAGGCATTTCGACCAGGTGCGCGCGGCCGCGCGCGCCCGGGCGGACGCCGAGTTCGCCCTGAGCTGGGGGCCCATCTCCTCGCAGACCATCGACGCCACGGTCTTCGACACCACCGGCCTGATCGTGGACGAGAGCCTATGAGCGAGGAACAGCGCCTTCTGCACGAGATACTCGCCCTGCAGCGCGAGATGGCCGAGGAGATCAGGAAGATCCGCAGCGACCTCGCCCGGGCCCAGGCCGCCCCGTGCGCCCCGGCGGCGCATGGCCAGGCCGATCCGGCCGACGGCATCAAGGCCCTGGCCCGGCGCATCGGCGAGCAGAACCTGCGCGTCGAGGCGGCCGCCCGGTCCGGCAGGACCCAAAACCGGCGCAAGCCCTGAGCGCCCAAGGACAAGGAACCGAAATGGCCCTCTTCGGCGGCAGGAAAAAGCCCACGGACGGCGACGACGAGCAGCGCTACGAGGCCGCCCGCCAATCCTATTTCAACGGCCGCATCAAGATCGTCACCACCGAGCGTGTCGAGGGCCGCGACATCAAATGGGTCTTCGGGCTCGTCGCCTCGCGCTCGTTCTCGGCCGACACGGCCTTCTACGGCCTCATCAACTCCGCCCTCGAGGCCGGTGCCGACGCCATCGTGGGGTATCGCGAATCCGTCGCCTTCCACCCCGAGGGCGAGCGCCACTACACCTGCTACGGCACCGCCGTCTTCCTCGAGCCCGTGAAGAAGGCCACCGGCAAGATCGCCTGATCTCGCCATCTTCCGCCATATCCCGCCATATCCCGTCGGCCGCGCGCCGCGCCTGCCCGTCGCCAGCGATTCCGGCGGGCAGGAGGGGATAGCCCCCTGCCGTCCTCCGTCCTCTCCTTAGCCTTCCCCCGCGAGGAGGGCTTCCTAGCCGACGAAGTGCGCCCACAGGGCGGACAGGGGCATGACCAGGATGAGCGCCGGGATCATGTTCGCCACAGGGAACTGCTTGATGCCGCAGATGCGGAAGCCCGTGGCCAGCATGATCAGGCCGCCGCAGGCCGAGAAGTCGGCCATGATGTCCGGCGTGGTCAGCGGCAGGATGAGCGCGGCGCACAGATAGAGCGTGGCCTGCACCGCGAGCTGCGGAATGACCAGGATGCCCACGGTGTAGCCGAGGATCGAGGCGAAGATCGGGGCGGTGAAGAAGTCCAGGATGGACTTCACGATGAGCAGGGTGGGGTCGCCGGTCATGCCCTCGTTCATGGAGCCGTACACGCCCATGCCGCTGACGCAGAAGAGCACCATCACGGCCACGAACTTGTCCAGGAACTCCTCCTGGCTCAGGTCGCCGCTTGGCGTCGCGATCTTCTCGATGAGGCCGCGGGCGCTGCCTGCGGCCTTCTGGATGCCGGTCTCCAGCCGGACGAGCTCGCCGAGCAGCGTGCCCACGACCAGGGCCAGGACGACCGGCGCGAGGAACTTGACCTTGACCACCATGGCCACGCCGATGCCCATGGAGGCGCAGCCGAAGACCATGGGCATGTGGTTGCGCAGGTTCTTGTCGAGCCTGGGGCCGAGAAAGGCGCCCGCGAGGCTGCCGAGGAGCAGCGCCCCTCCGTTGACGAAAGGACCGATCATGATTTCTTCCTTGTGATTGTGCGAACTGTTTTTTGAAGAAAAATTCAGCTTTCAAGGGCCGCACTCCGCTGCTCCGGACCGCCCGAGGGGCATGCCCGGGCCTGCGGGCACGGAGACGCGCGCGCAATGCGCTCAGTCGTCGCAGGTGAACCCGAAATCTATGGGCGCCGAGGTGTAGAAGACGCGCAGCCTGTTCTCGCGCAGCCTGGCGAACAGCCGCTCCGACTCCCCGGGGCTGACGGCCATGGTCACCTGCTGCGGCTGGTCCTCCAGGTCGAAGTACCCGGCCGAATGGAAGCGGCCGTCGTGGCCGAAGCCCTCGGTCGCAAAGAGCAGCGTCGCCCCCCTGATCCCGAGGCGCCTGGCCTCCTCCACGATCCAGTCCGCCAGCGACATGCCGTCGTGCGTCCTGCTCTGCTGCGTGTAGAACGTGAGAAGATATCCTTTCATGCGAACCATCCTTTGCTGTTTCGCGGGCGATTGCCGGATTGCCGCCTCGTGAGGGGCCGAACGCCGCATGCGGCCGCACCCCGTCCCTCGGGGTGCGGCGAAGCCTCCCGGGCCGGGCACGAAAGCGGCCGCGAGCGTGCGGGCCCTCTCTGTCTGGTGTCGGGTCGGATCGGATGCGGTCGGATCGCGCCGCGGCCGGGCAGGGGCCTCCCGAAGGGGAAGCGCGGCGCGCCCGGCGCTGAACGATGTTTACGAGCCTCCCGGAGGCCGGTCAAGTGGCCTCGGCCCGCCCTGGCCGAGCCCCTGTCCCGTCGCTTCCGTCCGCGTGATTTCCGGCCGGGCGTGTACACGGCCCGCGCATCCTGCTATGCAGGAACCCTCTCCCTGTGCAGGGCGCCCGGCCGGGGGCGTGCCCGCATGCGGGGCCCCACGGGCCGCCCGAAAACGCTCCGGCAGCGAGGACGCCATGAGCACGCGACGCATCGCCACGGTCTACAAGAGCCGCCCCACGGTGGAGGGCGCGGGCGTGCACCTGAAGAGGGCCTTCGGCTACTCCCAGGTGCCCCGCTTCGACCCCTTCCTGATGCTGGACGACTTCCACACCGGCAATCCGGCCGAATACCTGCCGGGCTTCCCCTGGCACCCGCACCGGGGCATCGAGACCATCACCTACGTGCTCGAGGGGCGGGTGGAGCACGGCGACAGCATGGGCAACAGCGGGGTCATCGGCCCCGGCGACGTGCAGTGGATGACCGCGGGGAGCGGCATCATCCACCAGGAGATGCCCAAGGAGACGCAAAGCGGCATGCTCTGGGGCTTCCAGTTCTGGGCCAACCTGCCCGCCGGGCGGAAGATGATGGAGCCCCGCTACCGCGACGTGCGCGCCGCGACCATCCCCGAGGCGGAGCTCGACTCCGGGGCGCGGGTCAAGGTGGTCTGCGGCAAGGTGGGCGACGTCATGGGCCCGGTGCGCGACATCGTCATCGACCCGGAGCTCCTGGACGTCTCGGTCCCGGCCGGGGCCGTCTTCCGCCATCCGGTCAAGGAGGGGCACACGGCCATCGCCTACGTTCTCTCCGGCCACGGCTACTTCGACGAGCGGCGCGACGCCTTCGACTACGAGATGGTGGGTTCGGGCTGGCTCGACGTGGACAGGGAGTGCCGCTGCGGCCCGGAGACCACGGTGCTCTACGCGCACGCGGGCGATGAGGTGGAGGTCACGGCCCTGGACAGGCCGCTGCGCTTCGTCTTCATCAGCGGCAAGCCGCTCGGCGAGCCCGTCGCCTGGTACGGCCCCATCGTCATGAACACCCAGGACGAGCTGCGCGTGGCCTTCGAGGAATACGCCAAGGGCACCTTCGTCAAGCACCCCGGGCACCCCGGGAAGTGAGCGCCCAGGCCGGGGCAGGGGGGCGGCCCGGCCGTTCCCCCGCCGCCTGCGGCCGCCGCGTTCCGGGGGCTCAGCCCATGCCGTGCTTCCAGCCCACGGCCACCATCCACCAGTTCATGGGGTAGGTGACGATGGCGCCCACGAACAGGCCCAGGGAGGCGAAGCCCCAGAAGGCCGCCTCGTCCGGCAGCGGCCTGTGGCCGACCACGGTCGGGGTCACGAAGCGCATCACGAGCCCCATGCCGAGCATGACCGTGAGCATGGAGAAGAACTCCGCCCGGCCGCCCTTCCACAGGGACTCGAGGGGCGGGTGGCCCATCTTGCGCATGGACAGGTACTGGAAGACGAACCAGCCGAAGACGAAGCCCACCGCGTATTCGAACCAGAACTCGTGCCAGAAGCTGAAGCCCGCGAGCCGGGCCACGACCATGGCCGTCACGACCCCGAGCCCGTCGCCGCCCACGCAGTGGATGACCGAGCCCGTGACCCGCTTCCAGGTCACGGAGACGTAGGCGTGGTGGATCTCGTCGGCCTCCTCGCCGCGCAGGGAGGCGATGCCCGGCGGGCGGCAGCTGGCCAGGTAGAGGCCGAGGCCGATGATCGAGAAGAAGGTGACGATGATGGGCCAGCCTGCCTTCAGGGCGGGCATGACGTGCGTGTTCACCCTGAGCACGTCGTAGGTCACCCAGACGGCGGCCAGCAGGCCGAAGCCGTACCAGACGATGACGAAGGCCGGGTTTGCGAGGAAGGCGAGATGGGACATGGCGTGCTCCTTCGAAGCCGCCCGGACCGGGAGGGGGCCGGACCGGAAGTTCACGGACGGGATTTTGCCGAACTGCGATCGTAGCACACCCGGGAGGCTCGGGGCAACGCAGGGCGCGACGGAGCGGGAAGGTGCGACGGAGAGGGAGGCGCGAACAGCGCGCCCGAAGGTCAGAACACGAAGGGCAGGAGCGCGGGCACGCGCTCGGCGTACGCGGCGTAGGCGTCGCCGAAGACCTCCCGCATGAAGACTTCCTCGAGACGGATCTTGTGCAGGAATCCCGCGGCCGCGATGGCCACGGCCAGCAGGCCGCGGAATTCGCCGAGCGCCAGGGCCGTGCCCGCGAGGGCGAGCAGCAGGCCGCTGTAGATGGGGTGGCGGACCAGGGCGTAGGGGCCTGTCGTGACCAGCTCGTGCCCCTGCTTGACGCTCACGGCGCCGCTCCAGTTCCTGCCCAGGACGCGCCGCGCCCAGATGCAGAAGAGCAGGCCCGCCGAGGTCAGCACCGCGCCAGCCGGGAACACCCACGCGGCGCGTGGGACGAAACGCGCCGCGAGGCCCGAGAGAAAGGAGGAGGGGAGGCAGAGCAGGAGCGCCGCAGCCCAGATCGGTCCGAGGCCGAGAAGGCGTGAGGACAGCGACTCGCGCCACGCGTCGGCCTTGGCCGTGCGCGCCGACCTGCGCCAGTAGATGGCCCAGCAGAGCCAGGGGATGAGGATGAAGTGGCTGCGGTCGAGGGTGGGCATGCGCGGTTCTCCGGAAAACGGTGTCACAGGGACAGAATGATCGGAGACATAGCGGAATATCCCGCGCCCCGTCCACCACCCCGGGCAGGCGATCGGTTCGCGGCGCAAAGAAGACGGGCGGCCCGGGTTTCCCCGGACCGCCCGTGCGGCATGAGCTTGCGGATAGGTGGCCTATCAGGCCTTGGAGACGGTGACGAAGTGCTCCTGCATGCAGATGTAGCCGCCTTCCTTGGACCAGTTCTCGAGGCCTCCGGGCATGAGCGCGTTGTCCGCGACGCCCTTGCCGTAGGCCCGGGACTCGGGCGGCAGCTTGTGGCCGAAGCCGTGGATCATGAAAGCGGCCTCGGGGTGCACGTACTCGGTGACGAAGGCCTTCATGACGCCGCTCTCGGAGCCGCCGCCGATCTTGACCTTGTCGCCGCTGGAAACGCCCATCTCGGCCGCGACCTTGTCGTTCAGCCAGAGGACGTTCTCGGGCATCTGCTCGTTCAGGAGCTTGTTGTTCACGGTGTGGCCCTGGGTGTGCAGGCCGCAGCGTCCGAAGATGATGCGGAAGCTGCCCGCGGGCGGCTTGGCCGGCGACTCGTAGGGACGCAGGCAGGACATGCCCTGGTCCTCCCACTTGGGATGGATGATCTCGATCTTGCCCGAGGGGGTGGGGAACTTGAACTCGGTCATGTCCTTGTAGAGGGGCTTGGCGCAGAGCTCGACGAAGCCCTTCTCCGCGAAGTCGGCCACGGTCTTGCCCGTGCCCTCGAGCTGGTAGTTCCACATGGCCTCGGCGTTCTCGAAGGCCAGTTCCTTGACTCCCATGGCCTTGGCGATGCCGGTGAGGATCTCCCAGTCGGCCTTGGTGTCGTAGCGCGGCTGCAGGGCCCGCTGGCGCACGAAGAACTGGGGCTTGAGCCCGCCCTTCTGGGCGATGGGCGACTCGCGCTCGAGGTAGGGCGACATGGGCAGGACCACGTCCGAATGCCAGGCCGTGTCGGACCAGGAGAAGGTCACGGAGACCAACAGGTCCAGGTTCTCCCACTTCTTCTTCAGGGCATCGGGATCGGGGTAGGCCATGAGCGGGTCGTGGCGGTGGCAGATGTAGGCGCGCACCGGGTAGGGATCACCCGAGACGGCCGCGTCGTAGGCCAGGTTGACCAGGCCCGGACCGGCGTCGATGTGCGGGTACTTCCAGCCCGCGCCGTCGGCGCGCTTGGCCTCCGGCTTGGGGAAGAGGTCCACGAACTTCTTGATGCCCTTGGCGCCCACGTCGCCGGGCTTGTTGGAGACGGGCAGGCCGCCCTTGGCGCCGATGGCGCCGAGCAGGGCGTTGATGATGTACGCCGTGCGGGAGACGAAGAAGGAGTCCTTGTAGCGGGCGGTCATCCAGCCCGGGTGCCAGATCACGGACGGCGCGGCCTCGGCCAGCTGCGCGGCGAAATCCTCGATGGCCTTGGCCGAGACGCCGCATTCCTCCGCCGCCCACTTGGGCGTGTAGGGGCCGATGAAGGTGCGCAGGGCGTCGAAGCCGTTGACGTACTTGGAGACGTACTCCTTGTCGTACTTGCCGGAGTGGATGAGGGCGTGGATCACGCCGAGGTTGAAGGCGTAGTCGGTGCCCGGACGGATCATGAAGAAGTTGTCGGCCTTGCCCGCGCTGACCGTGGCGCGCACGTCGATGACCGTCAGCTTGCAGCCGGCGTCCAGCGCGTCGAGCACGGAGTTGACCTCGGAGACGTTGATCGCCTCGAAGATGTTGCGGGTCTGCAGCACGATGTGCTTGGCGTTCTTGAAGTCGTAGACCACGTCCTTGCGGCCCATGCCGAGGACGGACTTGGCCGCGTGCTGCACGCCGCGGGCGCAGGCGGAGTCGTGGTTGTGGTAGTTGGGCGAGCCCAGGCCGCGCACGAAGGCCTGGTGCAGGTCCACGAAGGGGCCGCCGCGGTCGGAGAAGATGACCGACTCCTTGCCGTGCTTCTCCTGGATGGCCGTGAGCTTCTCGGCCACGTAGGCGAACGCCTCGTCCCAGCTGACGCGGCGCCAGCGGCCTTCGCCGCGCTCGCCTTCACGGATCATGGGGTACTGGGGGCGCTCGTCGTCCTGGGTCAGGGCGTAGCCCGCGGCGCCGCGGGCGCACAGGGCGCCCTTGAGACCGCTCTTGGAGTTGCCCTGGATGAAGAGCACCTCGTTGTCGGCCACGTCCACCTCAATGGGGCAGCGCACAGTGCACATGCCGCACACGCTGAAGACCTTCTGCTTTGCCATCTGGTCCCTCCGAAAGTGCTGAAGAACGCCCCCGCGCCTCGGTACAGGGGCTGAATTTGATCCGAAAGTAGGCTGGACGTAGCAGGACTTTTTCGAAGTAGGCAAGAAAGACTCGCCCTTGTGAAAAAACACGCGTTGTGCAGGAGAAGTGACTGGGGCAATTTGTCCCATTTTTCACTAACGGATACAGGCAGACCACCCCTTTATCCTGAAATCGGTCAGCCATTGTGAAAAAATGCGCTACTAGCCCCGTGCGGCATTGGGGTAATTTGTCCAGTTTTTCACGAATTCTCGAATATGTGGGATAGGGGGATTGACGCATCAGAGCGATTGTGGTTTCTCATATGCCATTCATTATTTGCCTTGGTGGTACTGGTGATTCATGGATTCCCTCCACTTTTAAGCGGTTAAGGGGGGTAGGCAGTGGTCTTCACCTGGTTGAACCTCGCGATCGTGCTGGCGCTTGGTGCCGGCGCGGCGTTCGCCGCGGGTCCGCTCGCGGCGGCGCTCGTTTTTGCGCCCTCGTGGCACGGCGGGGACCTGTCCATGCCGTACGAGTGCGGCATGGAGCCGCACGGCGGCTCCTGGATGCGCTTCACCGTCAACTACTGGATTTACGCCCTCATCTTTCTGGCCTTCGACGTCGACGTCCTCTACCTCTTCCCGGTGGCCGCGCAGTACGTCCACTCCGAAGGGTGGATGCCCCTCGTCAAGGTGACCATCTTCCTCGTGGTGCTGGCCCTCGGCATCGTCTACTTCTGGCGGAAAGGAGTCTTCGCATGGCCGCGCCGGATCAACGGATAAGGCCGGTGGAGGGAGGTCTCGAGCCGCCCAGGCTCGACATCCCCGCCGTCAACCAGATCTTCGACCTGTGCCGGGCCATGTCGCTTTGGCCCATGACCTTCGGCCTCGCCTGCTGCGCCATCGAGATGATGGCCGTGGGCATGGCCCGCTTCGACATCTCCCGCTTCGGGGCAGAGGTCTTCCGTCCCTCGCCGCGCCAGTCGGACCTGATGATCGTGGCCGGCACCGTGGCCAAGAAAATGGCCCCGGCCGTGGTCAGGCTCTACGAGCAGATGCCCGCCCCCAAGTTCGTCATGGCGCTCGGCAACTGCGCCATCTCCGGCGGTCCCTTCTCCTTCAAGGGGCAGTACGGGATCGTGGAGGGCGTGGACAAGCTGGTGCCGGTGGACGTGTACGTGCCCGGCTGCCCGCCCCGGCCCGAGGGACTGCTCGAGGGCCTCTTCCAGATCCAGCGCAAGATGACCGGCAAGCGCTTCTGGCCCGTGCCCGAGATGCCGCCGGTCGAGGGAGAGCAGGCATGAACGGAAGGAGCGTCTCCTTCGCCCGCCTGTGCGCCTTCGGCGGCGACATGGGCAAGATGGGCATCGCCGAGATCGACCACGTCAAACCCTCCCAGATCCCCGGCGCCGCGCGCGCCATGCTCGAGAAGGGCTGGTTCCTCGAGACCATCGCCTGCCTGGATCTGCGCGAGGGCATCCTGATCAACTATTTCTACGCCCACTACGAGAAGCCCGGCCGCATGCTGGTGCGCACCCTGGTGCGCCAGGGCGAGGCCGAGGTGCCGTCCATCGCGGACATCTACCAGGGCGCGGAGTGGCACGAGCGCGAGGCCGCCGAGCTTTCCGGCGTGCGCTTCGCGGGCAACCCGAATCCGCTGCCGCTGCTCCTGGCCGAGGACGAGGAGAGCCATCCCCTGGTCCGGGCCTTCGAGGACAAGAAGCCCGCGTCCAACATCGTGGACGAATTCATCCGCGCCGAGTGCTGGCCCGCCTTCGTCTCCCGCGAGGAGATCGAGGCTGCGGCCGCCGAGGCCGCCAAGAAGGCGGAGGAGGCATCTGCCGCCGCCGAAAAGGCCGCCAAGGACAAGCCCGCATCCGCGGCCAAGGAGGGCGCTGCATGAGCTTCTTCCAGAGCGGCGACTTCTACACCAGGCATTTCCAGCCCACCGACAACGAGGAGACGCTGGTCGTCAACATGGGGCCGCAGCACCCGTCGACCCACGGCGTGCTGCGGATCATCGTGGAGCTCGACGGCGAGTACGTGAAGCGGTGCGAGCCGGTGCTCGGCTACGTGCACCGCATGCACGAGTTCATGGGCCAGACCAAGAGCTGGGTGCAGTTCTGGCCGAACATGGGCCGCGTGGACTACCTGCACGCCCTGGCCTGGAACTGGGCCTGGGCGGGCGCGGTGGAGCGGCTGGGAGAGATCGAGGTGCCCGAGCGCGCGGAGTACATCCGCGTCATCACCTGCGAGCTCAACCGCATCTCCTCGCACCTGCTGTGGTGGGGCGCCTACCTGCTCGACCTCGGCGCCTTCACCCCGATCATGTACGCCTTCGACGACCGCGAAAAGATCATGGACATGCTCCAGGAGCCCACGGGGTCGCGGCTGACCTACAGCTACTACCGCTTCGGCGGCGTCTCGGCCGACCTCTCGGACAAGTTCCTGAAGAGTCTCGCGGCCTTCGTGCCCTACCTGCGCTCGCGGCTGCCCATGTACCGCGACCTGGTCACGGAGAACGTCATCCTCAGGAAGCGCGTGGAGGACATCGGCCACATCGACGCGGACATGTGCCGCCGCTACGGCTGCACCGGCCCGGTCAGCCGCGGCGCGGGACTCGGCCACGACACGCGGCGCGTGGAGCCCTACTCGGTCTACGACCGCTTCGACTGGGAGGTTCCCGTCTACACGCAGTCCGACGCCTGGGCCCGCTACATGGTGCGCATGGACGAGATCGAGCAGTCGCTGCGCATCATCGAGCAGGCCGTGGCCACCATCCCGGCCGGTCCCTTCCTCGCCAAGACCGCGCCCAAGCCCAAGTGGAGCGCCCCCAAGGGCGAGACCTGCTTCGCCGTGGAAGGCGCGCGGGGCAAGATCGTCCTCTACGTCGCCAGCGACGGCGGCCGCACCCCGTACCGGGTCAAGCTGCGCTCGCCCTCGTACTCCAACCTGTCGTGCTTCGCGGAAGCAGGCCGGGGCGTGCTCCTGGCCGACGCGGTTTCCATCCTGGGAAGCCTTGACCTCGTCATCCCGGAGATAGACCGATGATGGACACCTCCTCCTGGACAATGCCCGACCCGTTCGCCACCACGCCGGACACGCTGATCCGCCTGGTGGTGGGCCTCGTCGCCCTGGCCGCCTTCGTGGGGGCGAACGCCACGGTCCTGGTCTACGTCGAGCGCAAGGTCGCCGGCTTCATCCAGCGCCGTCCCGGCCCCTTCGAGGTCGGCCCGCAGGGCATCCTGCAGACCATCGCCGACGCGGTGAAGCTCATGGGCAAGCAGCTCGTCACCCCCCGCGGGGCCGACGCGCTGCTCTTCTGGCTCGCGCCCATCGTCGGCTTCCTGCCGGTCTTCGTCATGTTCCTGCCCATCCCCTTCGGGGAGAGCACCTATGCGCTCAAGTGCAACGTGGGCGTGCTGCTGATCCTCGCCTTCGCGGGGCTCGGCGTGCTCTCGCTCTGCCTCGCGGGCTGGTCGTCGGCCAACAAATGGGGCCTCATCGGCGCGGCACGCGCGGTCTCCCAGAGCGTGGGCTACGAGATCCCGCTGCTCCTGGCCGTGCTCGCGGTCTGCTTCATGCGCGGCTCGCTCGACCTCTTCGAGCTCACCCGCGCCCAGGGGCCCTGGCCCTGGCAGTGGAACGCGGCCCTGCAGCCCGTGGCCTTCGTCATCTACTTCATCTGCGCCCTGGCCGAGACCAACCGCGCGCCCTTCGACCTGCCCGAGGCGGAGTCGGAGCTGACCGCGGGCTTCCACACGGAATACTCGGGCATGGGCTTCGGCCTCTTCTTCCTGGCCGAGTACGCGAACATGGTCGTGACCTGCTCCGTGGCCGCCGCCATCTTCCTGGGCGGCTACCAGGGCCCGGCCGTGCCCGGCCCGTGGTGGTTCCTGCTGAAGGTCTACGCCCTGCTGCTGATCATGATGTGGGCGCGCTGGACCTACCCCCGCGTGCGCTTCGACCAGCTCCTGAACCTCAACTGGAAGTGGCTCCTGCCGCTGGCCACGCTGAACCTGCTGGCCACCGCAGTGATCGTCAAGCTGTAGGGGAGGGGAGGACATGGGCGTCGTACACGAGATAAAGGAAGCCGTCCGGGGCATGAAGAGCCTTCTTGTGGGGCTCAAGATCACCGGCCGCGAGTTCGTCCGGCCCGAGGTCACGGTCCACTACCCGCGCAAGGTGGTGGAGAACGAGCACCTCGTCACCTTCCGCGGACACATCGAGCTGGTCGGGGCCAAGAACGACCCGGCCACGCCGCGCTGCATCACCTGCCTCATGTGCCAGAGCGTCTGCCCGTCGGGCTGCATCAAGATCGTCAAGCAGCCGCCGCCCAAGAAGGACCCGGCCAAGGAGGCCGCGGCGCCGCCCAAGGCGTACGCCTCAGGGCTCGAGCCCAAGACGTCGGCCAAGCCGCCCGCCAAGGAGAAGCCGGTCAAGACGCCCAAGGGCTTCATCCTCGACTACAACCTCTGCAGCCTTTGCGGCCTGTGCGTGCAGGCCTGCCCGGTGGATTCGCTGCGCTTCTCCACCGACATCTACCTTGCGGACTATTCCAAGAAGAGCTTCGTCTTCGACCTGATGGCCCGCCTCAAGGCCCAGGCGGCGGAGGCCGCCGCAGCGGCGCCCACGCCCGAGAAGGCACAGCCCGAGAAGGGGCAGGAGGAGGAATGATGGAAACCGCGGCCAAGGTCCTGTTCGCCTTCTACACCCTGTGCATCGTGGGGGGCGCGGTTTCGGCGGTGCGCTCCGCGAGCCTCGTGCGGGCGCTGCTCGGGCTCATCCTGGCGCTCTTCGGGGTGGCCGGGATGTACCTCCTGCTGAACGCGCCGCTGATCGCCATGATGCAGCTGCTCATCTACGTGGGCGCCGTGGTCATCCTCATCTTCTTCGCCATCATGCTGACCCGCTCGCCCGCGGGCGGCGAGGAACAGAAGCCGCGCCCCATGCGCAGCTACATGATCGCCCTGTTCGCCGCCGCCTTCCCGGGCGCGGTGCTCTTCTGGACCCTGGTGCGCCACGCGCCGGCCTCCATCGCCACGCCCACGGAGGTGCCCCCCGCGGTGCTGGGCCAGGGGCTCCTCGAGCCCTACGTCCTGGCCTTCGAGCTCATCTCGGTGATCCTGCTCGTGGCCATGTCCGGCGCCGTGGTCCTGGCCTTCAAGCACAAGAGAGGTGACAAGTGAGCGCCCTCGTCCTCTATCAGCTCGTGGCCGTCTTCCTCCTGTGCGTGGGGCTCTACGGCCTGACCTTCCGCAAGACCTTCGTGGGCATGCTCATCTGCGTGGAGCTCATGCTCAACGGCGCGGGACTGTCCATCGTCGCGGCGGCACAGCTCACCGAGGGCGACGCCGTCCTCGGGCAGCTCGCCTCGCTCCTGGTCATGGGCCTGGCCGCGGCGGAAGCCACCCTGGTCCTGGCCATCCTCATCGTCGTCGCCCGCCGCTTCGGACGGTCCGACGCAGACTCCGTCGCGGAACTCAGGGGGTAGGGAAGTGCAGATCGAAAGCGTTCGTCTCTTGGGGCCGCTGTTCGTCACCTTGCTGGCCCCCTTTCTCATCTACTTCCTGCGCCATGATCAGGACCAGCGCGAGGGCGTCTCCTTCACCGCGGCCGCGGCCGCCTTCGTGGGTGTGCTCTCGCTTGCCCCGGCCGTCCTCGCCGGGCGCATCTGGACCTACCACATGTTCACCATCCTGCCCGGCGTGACGGTGACGTTCTGCGCGGACGGGCTCTCGCTCGTCTTCGGGCTCATCGCCACCTTCCTGTGGATGCTGGTGACGCTCTACAACATCGGCTACATGCGCGGCCTGAACGAGCACGCCCAGACGCGCTACTACTTCTGCTTCGCGGTGGCCATCTTCGGCGCGGTGGGCGTGGCCTTCTCGGCCAACGTCTTCACCATGTACCTCTTCTACGAGGTCATCACGGTCTTCACCTACCCGCTGGTCGCCCACCACCAGGACGACGAGGCCTACACGGGCGCGCGCAAGTATCTGGTCTACCTCATGGGCACCTCGAAGATGTTCCTGCTGCCCGCCATGGTCCTGACCTACGTGCTCTGCGGCACGCTCGACTTCCACCTGGGCGACGTGATCATGGGCATGAACTTCCCCTGGCACCAGCACCCGTACCTGGTCACCCTGACCTACGTCCTGTTCATCGCGGGCCTGGCCAAGGCGGCGCTCATGCCCTTCCACAACTGGCTGCCCTCGGCCATGGTCGCGCCCACACCGGTCTCGGCCCTGCTGCACGCCGTGGCCGTGGTCAAGGCGGGCGTCTTCTGCGTCGCCCGCGTGGTCCTCTCGGGCTTCGGCATCTCGTGCATGTCCGGCCTGAACCTGGGCATACCGACGGCCTACCTGGCGGCCTTCACCATCCTGGTGGCCTCGATCATCGCCCTGTCCAAGGACGACCTCAAGGCGCGGCTGGCCTTCTCCACGGTCAGCCAGCTGTCCTACGTCATCATAGGCGTGACCATGCTCACGCCCATGGCGGTGCAGGGCGGCATCATGCACATCGCCAACCACGCCTTCTCCAAGATCACCCTCTTCATGGGCGCGGGCGCCATCTACGTGGCCTCGCACACCAAGAAGATCAGCCTCATGGACGGCATGGGACGGCGCATGCCGCTGACCTTCGGAGCCTTCGCGGTGGCCTCGCTGTCCATGATCGGCGTGCCCTTCGTCTGCGGCTTCGTCACCAAGTGGTATCTGGTCAACGGAGCCCTGCAGGCGCACCAGGTCATCCTGGTCATCGCGCTCCTGGGCTCGACCATCCTGAACGCGTCCTACTTCGGCCCGATCACCTACCGGGCCTTCTTCAAGAAGCCGGTCGAGGGCATGAACGTCGAAGCGCTCAGCGAGCCGTCTGCGGCCCTGGTCGTGCCCCTGCTCATCACCTCGACCATCTCGGTTCTCCTCGGTCTCTACCCCGAGGTGATCCTCAACTTCGTGCGCAGATTCGGCGGCTACTAGGAGGGCGGAAGTGAACGGACTCGGCAGATTCTTCTCCAAGCTGCGGGAGCTTCACGGACTCTGGCTGCGCCTCTTCCTGGCGGCGCTGGCGGTCCTCGTGGGGCTCAACCTCTTCATCCGGCCGCATGAACCCCACGTCCACGCCGAGGTCCTGCCCGGCTTCTGGGCGATCTTCGGGTTCGTCGTGGCCGTGGTCCTGGCCTTCGTGACCAAGGCCGTGCTGGCGCACATCCTCGACGTTTCGGAGGACTTCTACGATGATTAGCCCCGGCTTCTACCATCCGGCCGTGGCCTTCATCGCCCTGGCCGTGGCGCTGCCCTTTTTCCCGCCCCGGCTGTTCAAGTCCTGGCGGCTGCTCCTGCCCATCCCGGCGATCCTGGCCATCTGGTCGGTCTTCAGCATGGAGTTCATGTCGGACCCGGCGTCCATACATGCCTCCCTGCACTGGATGGGCTTCACCCTGAACATCGGCCGGGTGGACGCGCTCTCCCTGGTCTTCGCCAACGTCTTCGCCATCCAGGCGCTGCTCGGCTTCACCTACGCCTTCCACGTCAAGGAGAAGGCGCAGCACATCTCCGCGGCGCTCTACGTGGGCGGCGCCTTCGGCTGCGTCTTCGCGGGCGACTACCTGACGCTCTTCGCCTTCTGGGAACTCATGAGCGTGGCCTCGACCATGCTCATCGTGACCAACTGCAACGCCAACAAGCGGGCGGCGCGCGCGGGCCTGTGGTACTTCCTGGTGCACACCGCGGGCGGCCTGCTCATGCTCGCGGGGCTCCTGCTCCGCTACAAGGCCATCGGCACCTACTCCTTCGATCCGGTGGCGCCGGGGAACATGCAGTACTACGACTGGCTGATCCTCTTCGGCTTCGGCGTGAACGCGGCCTTCATCGGCCTGCACGCCTGGCTGCCGGACGCCTACCCCGAGGCGACCATCACCGGCGCGGTCTTCATGAGCGCCTTCACCACCAAGACCGCGGTCTACGTCCTGGCGCGCGCCTTCGCGGGCACGGAGTTCCTGGCCTGGATGGGCGCGATCATGGCGGTCTACGGAGTCGTCTACGCGACCATGGAGAACAACGCCCGGCGCATCCTCTCCTACCACATCGTCTCGCAGGTGGGATACATGGTCGCGGGCATCGGCATCGGCACGGCCATGACCATCAACGGCGCGGCCGCGCACGCCTATGCCCACATCCTGTACAAGGGCCTGCTGTTCATGACCGTGGGCGCGGTGCTCTACTCCGCGGGCACGGCCAAGCTCAGCGAGCTCGGCGGCCTGGCCTCGCGGCTGCCCCTGGTCATGATCTGCTACGTGGTGGCGGGGCTGTCCATCTCCGGCATGCCGGTCTTCAACGGCTTCATCTCCAAGACCATGACCATCGCCGGCGCCTTCGAGGACCACCAGTCGGCCATCGGCATCCTGCTCGAGATAGCGGCCGTGGGCACCTTCCTCTCGGTGGGCATCAAGCTGCCGTACTTCGCCTTCTTCGGCGGCAAGCCGGACGACGTGAAGCGGGAGCTGAAGCCCATCCCTTGGAACATGTACGCGGCCATGATCGGCGGGGCGACGCTGTGCACCGTGCAGGGCCTCTTCCCGAGCCTGCTCTACCGCTTCCTTCCCTTCCCGGAGATCGCGGCGGAGTATCACCCCTGGACCACCTGGCACGTGCTCCAGGCGCTCCTCCTGCTCGGCTTCACCGGACTCGCCTTCTACGTCCTGCGCGAGCTCATGAAGCCCCACGACCAGCGCAACATCGACTTCGAGCTGCTCTACCGGTTCATCGGCCGACTCTTCCTGGGGCTGGTGACCCGGCCCGCGGCCTGGGCCGACTCCGTGTGGACCGAGGTCTACCGCGTGGTGGGGCTGCGCGCCCTGCTTAGCGGCGGACGGTTCACCTCCTGGTTCGACGTCAAGGGCATCGACGGCGTGGTGGACGGCACGGCCTACACCACGCGCAGCGTGGGCGAGCGGGCGGCAACGGTCCAGACCGGCCGGCTCACGGATTACCTGGGATTGGCGGCGGCCCTGGCTTTCGCGGCCCTGGCCCTTGTCCTGTACGCCTTACGCTAGCGAAGGGGAGCGGAGAATGACAGAAGCGGGCTACCCGGTGCTCAGTGCACTCATCTTCTTCCCCGTGATCGCGGCGGGGATACTCATGCTCTTCCGGCACGAAGGCCTGGTCAGGACACTGGCCCTGTGGGCTTCCGCCGTGGAGTGCGTCCTGGCCATCCCGCTGGTGCGGGACTACCAACTGGCCCAGACCGGCTTTCAGTTCGTGGAACACGCGAGCTGGGTGCCCTCGGTCGGGCTCTCCTACTACCTCGGTGTGGACGGCCTGTCCCTGCTCATGGTCATCCTGACCGTGGCCATCCTGCCCTTGTGCGTGCTCTGCTCGTGGACCTACATCGGCAGGCGGATCAAGGAATTCCACATCTGCCTGCTGCTCATGACCTCCGCCTGCGTGGGCGTCTTCTGCGCCCTGGACTTCGTCCTCTTCTACGTCTTCTGGGAGGCCATGCTCATCCCCATGTATCTGCTCATCGCGATCTGGGGCGGGCCGCGGCGCAAGTACGCATCCATCAAGTTCTTCCTGTACACCCTGGCCGCCTCCACGCTGCTGCTGGTGGCCATCGTGGCTTTCGCCAAGGTCGGCGGCACCTTCTCGCTGCCGGACCTCATGAACAAGGAGTTCTCGGAGCGCTTCCAGTTCTGGGCCTTCCTGGCCATGGCCCTGGCCTTCGCCATCAAGGTCCCCATGTTCCCGTTCCACACCTGGCTGCCCGCGGCCCACGTCGAGGCCCCCTCGGCGGGCTCGGTCTTCCTGGCCTCGGTGCTCATCAAGATGGGCGCGTACGGCTTCCTGCGCTTCTGCATGACGCTGACGCCGCTGGCCATGGTCGAGCTCGCACCGTACTTCATCGCCCTGTCCATCGCGGGCATCCTGTACGGCGGCCTCATCTGCCTCGGGCAGACGGACATCAAGAAGCTGATCGCCTACTCCTCGGTGGCCCACATGGGCTTCTGCACCCTGGGCATCTTCGTCTTCACCCTGCGCGGCATCGAGGGCGCGCTGCTGGTCATGCTCAACCACGGCATCGTCACCGGCGGCCTGTTCATCATGGTCGGCGCCATCTACGAGCGCAGCCACAGCCGCGAGATCTCGGACAACCAGGGCATGGGCAAGTACCTGCCCGCGTTCATGGGCTTCTTCGGCCTCTTCGCCCTGTCCTCGCTCGGCTTCCCCGGACTCAACAGCTTCGTGGGCGAGATCTTCGTGCTCTTCGGCACCTTCGCCCACGACTGGCGCATAGGCCTCGTGGCCATCCCCGGCGCCATGCTCGGCGCGGCCTACATGCTGCGCCTGCTGCAGCGCATGACCTACGCGCCCATCGGGCAGCAGGCCTCGCCCAAGGGCAAGAGCTGGCGCGACCTCACGCTTCGCGAATGGGCCTACCTCACGCCGCTGGCCGTCTTCACCCTGGTCCTCGGGCTCGCGCCCGGCCTGGTCCTGCGCGTGTTCGAGCCCTCGGTGCAGAACCTGCTCAAGGGCTTCACCTCGCGGCAGACGGTCTCGACCTACCTGGCCGCGCACGAGGCGCCCGCACTCCTGGCCGCGAACGCCCTGCCGGGAATAGCCACCGCTAGCGAAAGGAGCGTGCCGTGAACTTCGACCTGCTTCGCGTCCTGCCCGAGCTCTTCCAGCTCCTTCTGGTGCTCGGCCTCTTCGTGCAGACCTGCTCCTCGCAGAAAAGCCAGGGCGAGGTCGCCTGGGTGCCCGCGGCCGCGGGCTTCGGCGTGCTCGTGGCCGCCGTCTCCCTGGTCCAGGCCGGCTCCGCGGCCATGTTCCACGGCGCCTACCAGATCGACGCCATGTCCCAGTTCTTCAAGCTGGCCGTGGCCCTCGGCTTCTTCGTGGCGGTGCTGAACGGCTGGGGCCAGAAGACCCTGGCCGACGAGAAGCGCACCGACTACCTGCTCTTCCTCGGCCTCTCGGCCTGGGGCCTCATGCTCCTTGCCTCCAGCGTGGAACTGGTGACCATGTTCGTGGCCCTCGAGGTCTCCTCCTACAGCCTCTTCGCCGTGGTGCCCCTGCGCGCCCGCTCCAAGAAGGCGGCCGAGGCGGGCATCAAGTACATCCTCTTCGGCGCGGCCGCCTCGGCGGTCTCGCTGTTCGGCCTGTCCTACATCATCGCGGGGCAGCACACGACCTACATCGCGGCGCTCGCGGCCAAGCCCTGGGGCTTCTCCGAGGCCCCCGTGGCCTGCCTCGGCCTCGCGCTCTTCCTCGCGGGCTTCTTCTACAAGCTGGCCCTGTTCCCGTTCCACTTCTGGGCCCCGGACGTCTACGACGGCACGAGCAACGAGACCGCGGCCTTCGTGGCCACGCTGCCCAAGCTGGGCGCGGTGGTGGTGCTGGTGCGCCTGGCCGCGCTGCTCCATCCGGGCGTGGGCGTGACCACCTTCATCGCGGTGCTCGGCGCCCTGTCCATGACCTTCGGCAACCTCGCCGCCCTGGCCCAGACGGACTTAAAGCGCCTGCTCGGCTACTCCTCCGTGGCCCACGCGGGCTACGTGACCCTCGGCCTGGTCGCGGGCACGTCCCTCGGGCTGGCGGCCGCGGCCTTCTACAGCCTGGTCTACCTGCTCATGAACCTGACCTGCTTCTGGGTCATCTGCCGCGTGGCCGACGACGGCCGCAACCTCTCGCTCTCCGACCTCGACGGCCTGGCCAGGCGCGCGCCCGGCCTCGCGCTCATTCTGCTCGTGGCGGCCTTCGCCCTGGTCGGCCTGCCGCCCACGGCGGGCTTCACCGGCAAGCTCTACCTGCTGACCGCGGCCTGGGACCGCGGCTACGACTGGCTGGTCATCGTGGCGGCGCTGAACACGGCCATCTCCATCTACTACTACCTGAACATGGTCCGCCACGCCTACACGCACGAGCCGGAGAACGCCCCGGCGGTCAAGGCACATCCGTGCTCCGTGGCCGTGGGCGGGCTGCTCGCCGCCTGCGTGCTGGCGCTCGGCGTCTTCCCGGCGCGCATCTTCGACATCGTGCTCACGGCGGGGAAGGCCCTGCTGCACTAAGGATTCGGATAGACAGCGGCTCGAGCCCCGGACCGTGCCCCGGTCCGGGCGCGCAGCGGAACCGGGGGGCTTCGTGAAATTGTTCGCGATGCTCCCCGGTTTCGTTTTTCCCGGCCAAGCGGCGCGGGATCAGGGCGGAGAGAGGGGAAGGACGGCTTCGTGAAATAGTGCACATGATTCCGGCCGAGGGTTTTGCCGCTGTGTTTCTTTTTTCACGTTTGGCGAATTCACTTCTCACTCCTCAAGCGTGTTTGCTAACGGGTCGGCATACCTCAGCTGCGTTCTCTGGCGGCCGACAAGGCAAGGAGGAGTCATGAGCAAGTATATGATCAAGACGAACAAGGACCGTTGCATCAGCTGCAAGGCGTGCGAGGTCCACTGCAAGTCCAAGAACCGCGTCCCCGTCGGCGCCAAGCTCGGCCTCCTGGTCAGCGTCGGCCCCGTGGCGCGGGAGGGTGAGCCCGCATACCTGAACCAGTTCATGCCCTGCTTCCAGTGCGAGAAGCCCTGGTGCGTGGCGGCCTGTCCGACCGGCGCCATGAGCCGTCGCGAGAAGGACGGCATCGTCTACGTGGACCAGGAGCTCTGCGTGGGTTGCAAGGCGTGCATCATGGCCTGCCCCTGGGAAATCCCCCAGTTCAACGAGGCGACAGGAACGGTGATCAAGTGCGACTTCTGCCGCGACCGCGTGGACGAGGGCCTGCGCCCCGCCTGCGTCACGGCCTGCACGTCGCACGCGCTGACCTTTCTCGAGCCCAATATGGACAGCGCCGAGGTGCGCAAGGCCTACGCGCTCGAGAAGTTCCTGACCCGCTAGGCGCGAGGGACCTCCCCGGGCGGGGAGTGGGGTGGACGAACCGTCAACATGTCAGAAGGAGGGTATTGGAAGTGAATCGCAAACATCTGTTCACGATGGCGCTGCTCGCCGCCGTCGGCGTTCTCGCTCTGAGCGGGATCGCCCACGCCGACGGACTGCAGGACGCCATCCAGGAAGCCATCACCGCGGGCAAGGTCGATGCGGCCGCCCCGGTCGGCTACATGGGCATCCCCGGCGCGCCTCAGGTCAACCTGCTGCTCGGCCTCATCTGGGCCGTGTGGGTCGGCTGGATCTTCTCCACGGTCGGCGCCTTCGGCGGCATCATGGCCTCCGTGGGCCACATCACCATCTTCGGTCTTGGTGACTACGCTTCCAAGAGCATCGGCAAGAAGCTGACGCTCAACAAGATCGTCACCGACTCCATCCGCGTGTCCAACCAGTACCTGGTCGGCACCTCCGCGGCCCTGTCCACCTTCAACTACTGGAAGATGGGCCGCCTGGTCCTGCCGCTGGGCGTGGCCCTGGCCGTGGGCTCGGTCTCCGGCTCCATCCTGGTGCCGATCCTGTCCGCGGGCAAGATCAGCCTGAAGATGTACCTGGGCTGGTTCGGCATCTTCGTCCTCTTCCTGGGCTGCTTCCTGACCTGGCAGCTTTCGCCGTCCGGACAGCGCACCCAGAAGAAGGCCAAGGAAGCCGCCAAGGCCTTCCAGGACAGCGTGAAGAAGATGAAGGAAGGCGGCGAAGTCGACCTGTCCGCCCAGGGCGTGCGCGTGAAGTCCTTCGCGCCCACCCGCTGCGTGTTCACCTTCTTCGGCGTGGAGTTCGACTTCAACCCGGTCATCCCGGTCATCGGCGGCTTCATCATCGCGGCCCTGGCGTCCTTCCTGGGCGTGGGCGGCGGCTTCCTGCTGGTGCCGTTCCTGACCTCCGTGGCCGGCCTGCCCATGTACCTGGTCGCCGGCACCTCGGCCATGGCCGTGCTCATCGGCATGGCGTCCTCCATCTTCTCCTACATGTTCCTCAAGAACGTGCCGGTGCAGTGGAGCCTGATCGGCGCCGAGCTCGTGGGCATCGTCATCGGCTCGCTGATCGGTCCCAGGACCTCCAAGTACCTGCCGGACAGGGCGCTGAAGATTCTCTTCATCGTCCTCGCCGTCTACGTGGGCCTGCGCTACACGACCAAGGGCTTCCTCGGTTACAGCATCGTGCCCCCGTTCTAGATCGCGAAGCGAAGATCAGTACGGCGGGCGGTCCTGTGGGGGCCGCCCGCCTTCCCCGAAACCTCGACCCGGTCCGCGGACGCGGACACCGCCCAAAAGACAGGCAGCCATGATCAAAAGCATTCTCGACGCGCTGTGCATCGCACCCTTCAAGGCCCTGATGCTTCTCGGCCTCCCCACCATGCTCTCCTTCCTCGGGGGCATCGTGGCGCTCTGCGTGCTGTGCACCGTGGTCGGCGAGCTGACCATGGCCCTGGCCTACTTCCTGAACCGCAAGCACTGGGCCAAGCTGCAGCGCGACATGGTCGTGCACCAGAACCTGTCCATCAAGGCCATCAAGCTCCGCGACAAGGAGAGCTACAAGGCCTGCAACACCATGGCCAACGAGGCCTTCGGTCTTTCCTTCTTCTCCGGTGTGGCGCTTTTCGCCGCTTCCCTGTGGCCGGCCTTCTTCGCCCTGGACTGGATGGGCACGCGCTTCGCCGCCGTGACCTTCGTCCTTCCTCTCCTGGGCAAGAGCGTGGGCTACACGTTCTTCTTCATTCCCCTCTACGTGGCTGTCCGCGTGGTCTTCGGGCGCTGGGTGAAGCCCCGGCTCTGGCCCTTCAACCGCATCAAGGCCTGGGTCAAGGCCAACGAGGACTGCGGTGAAGAGCTCATGAGCTGGGCGGACCTCATGGCGCCCGTGCCGGGAAAGGAGAACGGGAAGAGCGAAGGGCAGCATGCCGGCTGAGCATCCGCATACCTTTCTCCCCACCGGCCGCCGTGCGGCCGCCGCTCCCGAACTGAGCCGCGTGCACCTGTGCACCGGCGTCTTCCATCTTTTCTTCCTTCCGCCCAGGCACCTGCGCCAGCGTGACCTGGGCCCCAGCCCCCCGCTTCCTCTCTAGAGCTCCCTGGCCTTCCAGGGACGGACGCGCGTCGCCGCGAAGGGCAGAGCCCTTCCCGCCGGGTGCGCCCGTCGCAACGAGGCTCCCGGGCCGAAGCACCGGCCGCGGGAATCCGAGAACCGAAGGCGCGCCGTCGTGGTCATCGGCGGACGCGATCCGTGACGCGTGGTGCCGCTCGGCAGCCGCTCCCTTGCCGCATGGTCCCGGGCTCTCGGGCGCGAGGCCATGCGGTGAGACGGGCGGACCAGGCGGCATGTGAGGCCGCGCAACGGATCGCAGCAAACCTCAACGACGGAGTTTTGCGTATGAAGCGGAAGGTAGTGCTTTTCTCGGCCCTGGCCGCCCTGGCGGTCCTTCTCCTGGCCGCGGCCACCGCGCACGCGGGCGGCCTGGCCGATGCCATCGCCCAGGCGCCGCAGGGCACGGAGCCCGGGCAGATCGATCCCACCAAGGCCGCCGGGTTCCTGGGCATCGCGGGCGCGCCCACGGTGAACAGCATCGTGGCCCTGTTCTGGGCCGTGTGGGTGGGCTGGATCTTCTCCACGGTCGGCGCCTTCGGCGGCGTCATGGCCGGCGTCGGCCACATCTCGGTCTACGGCCTGGGCAACTACGCCAAGACCTTCAAGAAGACCGCGCCCACACTGAACAAGATGCTGACCGACTCGATCCGCGCCTCGAACCAGTATCTGGTCGGCCTCTCGGCCCTCATCTCGTCCATCAACTACTACAAGATGGGCCGCCTGGTGCTGCCGCTCGGCCTGACGCTCGGCGCGGGCTCGCTGCTCGGCGCCTGGGGCTCGAACATGCTCTCCGCGGGCAAGCTCTCCTTCTCGCAGTACCAGGGCTACTTCGGCCTCTTCGTCCTGGTGCTCGGCTGCTACCTCTTCTGGGAGACCTCCCCCGCGGGCCAGGCGTCCAAGAAGAAGGCCAAGGAGGCGGCCAAGGCCTTCGAGGCGAGCATGAAGGAGCAGAAGGCGGGCGGCAAGGTGGACATGGCCGCGCAGGGCGTGCGCGTGAAGTCCTTCTCCCTGTCGCGCTGCGTGTTCACCTTCTTCGGCGTGGAGTTCGACTTCAACCCGCTCCTGCCGGTTCTCGGCGGCATCGTCATCTCCGCCATCTCCGCCTTCCTGGGCGTGGGCGGCGGCTTCATGATCGTGCCCTTCCTGACCTCCGTGACCCAGCTGCCCATGTACATCGCCGCGGGCACCTCGGCCCTGGCCGTGCTCATCTCCATGATCACGTCCATCGCCACCCTCATGACCAAGGGCACGCCCATCGACTTCGGCATGGTCGGCATCGAGCTGGTCGGCATCTTCGTGGGCTCGCTCATCGGCCCGCGCACCTCCAAGTACTTCTCCGACATCTGGCTCAAGCGCCTCTTCATCGTCCTCGCGCTCTACGTGGGCATCGACTACGTGCTGCGCGGCTTCTTCAACTACCGCATCTTCGGCTAGTCTTCGCCTTCTCCGGGCCCCTGCAGGGGGCCCGGAGAAGGCTTTTCGTGCGGGCCGCTGAAAGAGCGTCGTCTGCGGCGTCGCCGCGAGAAAATCGAGCCCTCGCGTATGGGGAATACGCGTCGGACTCGATTTTTTCTTGCTCCTTGCATCCGGCGCTCTTTGAGCGGCCTTGGGGGGCGGGTTGTCTCTGGAGGGCGGACTTGGGGCTTCCGGCTGGTATCGAGGGAGGGGAGATGTGTTGGACATGGGCCCGTCGTCTTCGTTTCGTCAGCCGTCTCCGGTCGGGCTTGTCGCGGGCCGTGGGGCGCGCTAGCATGGCGGAAACACGGATGCCGGAGCCGACATGCACGAGATATCCCTTGGCGGAACCATTCGCGACTACCTGAGCGGCGAGGACGTGCCGAGCACCACCTACGAGGAGGTGCGCCAAGCCCTGGCGCGTATGCTGGTCGAGGAACTCGGCTACCCGCGCGAGCGGTTGCGCTCGAAGATCGGGGTGCGCTTTCCCATCGACGACCGCGAATACTGCCGGGTCGCGGATCTGGTGGCCTACGACGACGAAGACCGGCCCCTGCTCGTGATCATCTTCTGCTCCGGCATGCCCGGCACCTACGACCGCGAGACAGTGGCCGCGGCCCGGCTCATCCCGGGCGGCCCGGCCCCCCTGGCCGTGTCCACGGACACCAGGGACGCCGTCCTCCTCTCCGTGCCGGACGGCGAGCACCTGGACTCGGGCATGCACGCCCTGCCGCGCTGGAAGGACCTGCCCGCCCTGGCCGAGGGACGCCGCATGGAGCCGCTCAGCGGCAACCGCCTCCTGCGCGAGCGCCGCATCCTCTTCGCCTACAGCGAGTTTCTCACCAGCTGCTGCGAAGGCACTTGCTGTCCGATTCCGGGCCGCTGAAAAGGCGTCATCTGCTGCGTTGCTGCGAAAAGTCCAAACCCTCGCGTATGAGGAATACGCGTCGGGCTTGGACTTTTCTTGCGCCTTGCATCTGACACCTTTTGAGCAGCCCGGAGGTGGGGTCTAGCCGTTCCCCGGCAGGAACGATTCCAGCTTTCGGCCTCTCACGCCTAGGCGGCGTATGTCCTTCTGCCGTGTAATGGCGCGCGGAGGCGGTCAAGGGGTGACCCCTTGCGAGGAGGGTCCAGGGAGGGCGAGGAGCCCTCCCTGGTTCTTTTGCAGCCTGGGCCTCAGCCCTTGTTGGGAATGGGGGCGGGCCTTCTGGGCAGGGAGAGGGTGAAGGTCGTGCCTGCGGGGGGGGAGGACTCGAAGCTCACCTCGCCGCCCAGGTAGCGTTCCGCGAGCAGGCGCATGCCGTAGGTGCCCAGGCCTCGGTTGCGGCCCTTGGTGGAGAAGGAGCGCTGGAAGACGAAGGGCCGCACGCTGTCCGGGATGGTCGCGGGATTGTGCACGTGGAAGTGCACGCGCTGTGGGTCGGCGGAGCAGGAGAGCGTCACCGTGCCGCCGCTGTCCTCTGCCTCGAGCGCGTTCTTGACCATGTTGTCCAGCACCCGCTTGACCAGGATGGGGTCGCTCGCCAGCGGGGCGGGGCAGACCGCGCCCAGGGCCACGCGGTGGTTCCTGGCCAGGGGGTGTGTGCGGTAGATGGGCAGCAGGGCGCTCAGGAACGCCTCCGGGTCCATCTCCTCGGGCGAGACCTCCAGGCGGTCGTTCTCGGCGTCCAGGAGGTCCTTCTGGGCCAGGATCTCCTCGACCATCTGCTCGAAGTATCCGGCAAGCAGCCCGGCCTCCTCGCGCAGGGCGGGCGGGACCTCCTCGGAGAGGAACTGGATCAGGCCGCGCAGTCCGGTGGCCGTGTTCAGGATGTCGTGGAAGAAGATGTGCTCCAGGGCCTGGCGCCGCTTCTCGTCGCTGATGTCCTGCACCGAGAAGATGATGAAGTTCTCGCCGCCGATGTTCACGGGCTTGGTGTAGACGAGCAGGTCCAGGGACTGGAATCCGGCCGGGGCGTGGCGGGTCAGGCGGCACTCGCGCCTGGCCTCGCGCCCGGCCAGGGACTCGAAGATGGCCTGGGCCGCGCCGCAGTGGCGGCAGTTCCTGCCCGTTCCGCAGCCGCCCGGCGCCGAGGGCACCTGCTGGCAGCTGAGCGCCTCGCCGGGCCGAAGGCCGAGCAGTTTTTCGGCCGCGAGCCCGCCCGCCAGTTCTGCCGCCAGGTCGGCCGCCAGGTCCGCGGCCAGCTCCAGGAACATCTTGTTGAAGAAGACGATCTGCCGAAAAGAGTTGAGAATGAAGATGATGTGGGGCAGATTGTCCAGTACCTCGCGCACTTGCGAGGAATTGATGGCTTCGGCCTGCTGCCGCACGGTTTCCGGGGGCAGGCGGTCGGACGGGAGAAAGGGGATGACGGCGTTGTTCATGGCGGGGGCGCCTCGTTGGCTGGGATATATGTGGCGCCCTGCATACCATGCGGGGCTTGCGTTGCAAAGCCGGTTCCGGGGCGGCCCGCGATGATCGTCTGCACCCGCTGCGGCCGGGACAATCCCGACGACGCGCGCATCTGCGGCCAGTGCGGTCACAAGCTGCAGAGCGGGCGGCAGTGGGGGGCCTCGGACGGCCGACCGGGCGGCCTGCGGCCGGAGGACGGCGACCCCGACGATTTTTTCGATGACGAGGGGGAGTCGGGGCTGGCCGACGAATCCATCCCCTACCGCGACCTCGTGGGGCGCGGGGGCGTCTTCCGCAAGCATCTCGAGGCCTGGGCCTACCTCGCCATCCTCGGCGCGGCGGCGGGCGCGGCCCTGCACTACATGACCCTGGTGCCCATCTGGTGCGCCCTGCCCGCGGTGGCCCTGCTGGCCTGGCTCAGGCGGCTGTAGGACGCCGCTTGCCGCGCCTGCCGGAGCGGGCGCGCCTCGGGCTCTGCCGACGCGGGGCCTCTCCCGAAGCTCTTCTTCTCAGGAATCCCTTTTCAGGGCTTGCCCGGCGCGGTGCACCGGATCTTGACGGTCTTGTCGCACATGGTGCCGGCCACGGTGGCGGAGACGGTGCGGGCCTTCTTGTCCACGGCGTAGGGCACGGTGACGCGCAGGCGTCCCCAGGCCGTGCTGGAGAGGACCAGGCTGTCCGGCTGGGCCACGCAGTAGAAGTCCTCGGAGGACGAGGCGTAGAAGGAGTTGAAGAGGTAGGCCGTGCCCACGGTGCGCACCAGGTTGTAGTCCGCGACCTTCTTGCAGGTCACCGCGGCCAGGGCCTTCTGGCAGAGGCAGCCCATGACCTGCCCGGTGTCGAAGGCGGGTTCGTCAACGTTGGGCGCGGGCAGGATGATGGGCAGGTCCTGCACGTTCATGTTCGGGGGGAAGGCGGGAGATGTCTGGCCCTGCAGGGGCTGCTGCGCTCCGCCCTGGCCGTTCTGCGGGGCCGCGGGGGCGGAGGGGGCCGGGGGACCCGCCTGCTGCGCGAGAGCGTCTGCCGGGGAGAGGGCGGCGACGAGGGGCGCCAGGGCGAGGAGGCAGGCCAGGAGCCCGGTCCGCAGGCAGGCGGACAGGAGAGAGGAGGGCAGGGAGGTCGTGCGCACGCGCGCGGGCCTCACGAGAAGTCCAGGAAGATCTGGAAGCCCCTGGTCGAGTCGGTTTCGCATTGGTTCTTGCATCCGGCGCACTGAAAGCTCCCGGGTTTGTGGAACCAGACCGCACGGCGGGGTTGGGGGCAGCTGAAGAACTCGTAGACCGAGGAGTCGACGGTGCCGAGGAAGAGGCGGTAGCCCGCCTTGAGCAGATATTCCTTGAAGCGCACGCGCTTACTCCGGCCTGACGCGCCTACTCGAAGCTGACCTCCACCGTGAACTCGCCGAACTCGGTCTCGAAGGGGACGGCCATGATGGGCGACGAGACCACATGGGAGATGGTGTGGTTGGCCCCCATGATGACCGTGGGCGTGGCCGCCTGGAAGACGTAGCCCATTTCGGAGAGGCCGCGGCGGGCCTGCCCTGAGATCATGTTGGTCACTTCGCCGACGGCGTCCTTGACGTCCTGTATGATGTCCTCGATCTCGCCACCGAGCATGTTCTTGACGATGGCGACGGCGCAGTCCTTGGTGAAGGTCACGGAGATGGTGCCGTTCTTCTCCCCGGTGATGCCGATCACACCGGTGACGTCGCCCTGGGCGACGTTGTCCTTCTTGACGTAAGGCTTGCCCGCTTTGGGCTGGACCATGGCCATGGTGGAAAGGACGTCCACCGTGGCTTTGATGAACGGCTTGGCGATATTAATATCCACGTCGTCTCCTTGGCGTTCGTGGCTTCGATCGGCACAGCGGGAGCACACGGACCCAAAAGCCCGCCCCCCCAACACCGTGTACTTGTATAACCAGTGCCCGGCCTTGGCAAGCCCGCTCTCCGCGCGGGGTCCGGGGAAGAGGGAATGAGGGGATTGCCTACTTGGCGTTGAGCGATTTTACAGGTATGCTCATATCACCCCTCGTAGCGGAAGAAAAAAATGCACCAGCCCTTTCCTCCGTCCCGGACGGACCTCGGCCACCCGGACCTGCTGTGCGGCGTCAGCATCCTGCATGTCGAGGACGACTCCATCATCCAGTTCCATATGCACACCATCCTCGGCAAGCTGGTGCGCGAGCTGCACTGTGCGGCCGACGGGCTCGAGGGGCTCGAGCTCTACCACCGCCTGAAGCCCGACGTGGTCGTCTCGGACATCCGGCTGCCGCGCATGAACGGGCTGGACATGATCGCGGCCATCCGCGAGACCGACCCCGAGGTCCCGGTCATCGTCACCTCGGCCTACAGCGACGCCGACTACCTGCTGAAGGCCATCGAGCTCGGGGTGGACAAGTACCTGATCAAGCCCTTCGACCACCGCCAGGTGATCAGGGCCGTGTCCCGCGCCGCGGAGAGCATGGCCCGGCAGCGCGAGGTCAACGAGGCCAACCGCTTCAACCGCATCCTGCTGGACATCAACCCGGGCTTCATCGTGGTCGTGGACCAGGGCGAGGTGGAGTACGTCAACCGCACCTTCCTCGAGTTCATGGGCTACTCCTCGCTCGAGGAGTTCATCCTGGCGGGCAGGGGGATAGAGGATTTCATCGAGAACATCTCGGGCCACCACGACAGGACCCGCGTCAGCCAGTGGCTGCACGAGATCGTGGCGGCGCAGTGCCAGGACGTGGTGGTGCGCCTGCGCGGGCCGCAGGGCGAGGAGAGCCGGGCCTATCTGGCGACCCACAACCGCTTCCCGGACACGGACAAGTACGTCATCGTCCTGACCGACATCACGCCCATCGACGACGAGCGCAGGAGCCTGGCCTCCCAGGCCAGCACCGACCACCTGACCGGCATCTGCAACCGGCTGCGCTTCAGCGAGGTCCTGCACCAGGAGCTGAACCGCGCCCGGCGCTACGGCATCCCCTTTTCCCTGGCCATGTTCGACATCGACGACTTCAAGCGGGTCAACGACGCCCACGGCCACGAGATAGGGGACCGCGTACTCATCGAACTGGCCCAGCTCGTGGGGCTCAACATCCGCGCCAACGACGTCTTCGCGCGCTGGGGCGGCGAGGAGTTCATGCTCGCGGTCCCGGGCTGCGACCTGGAGCAGACCACGCACATGGCCGAGAAGCTCCTGCGCCTCATGCACGAGAATCCCGTGGGGCCGGAGAATGGGATCACCTGCAGCTTCGGCGTCACCTCCTACCACCACGGCGAGTCGCAGGAGCATCTCCTGCGCCGGGTGGACGAGGCGCTGTACACGGCCAAGCGGCGCGGCAAGAACTCGGTCGTGGCCGTCTGAGCCGGGCCTGCCCGGCCCTTCCCCGGCGGGCCTTCTTTCGTTCGTCCTGGGGCGGCGCCTGACGCGGCGCCCTGAATCCGTCTAGTTCGATCGCCCGGCGTCGCCGCCGGAGGGCTCGCGTCCTTCGGGAGAGCCGGCGTCGCCGCCCGGCCCATTGCCCGGCCCGTTGCCCGGGGCATTATCCCGGCCGTGCAGATTGCGCAGCCTGGCGGCGAAGACCCTGTCGCGGCCCTCGGACTTGGCCGCGTACAGCGCCCGCGTCGCCTCCTCGACCAGGTGCGCCGGGAGGGCCTGCGAGCTGGGCACGAGGGAGGCCACGCCCACGGAGACGGTCAGCATCTCCTCGCCGTCCGTCCCGCGCCGGGGAATGCGCAGCCCGCGCACCAGCTCGCGGACGTCCTCGGCTACCACGACCCCGCCCATCTCGTCCGTGTCCGGCAGGACGATGGTGAACTGCTGGCCCCGGCCCTGGTCGGCGAAGTCGCCCGGCCTCTTCAGCCGCTGCTCGATGGCTTCGCCCACCCGCTTCAGGGCGACGCGGCCCGCCTTGGCGCCGTTCTTGTCCACGTAGCCCTTGAAATCGTCCATGTCCGCCACCAGCACGCACAGCGGCAGGTGGTGGCGGCTCGCCCGCCGCCATTCCCGATCGAAGGCGATCTCGAACTCGGCGTCGCGCTGTCCCTGGGCGGGGGCGCCGTCGGCAGTCTCGCTCCACGGCGCCAGATCTTCCATGTCGTAGTAGACCACGGAGGGGCGCATGCTGCCCACGGGCAGGGAGAGGGTGTAGCGGGCGATGCCGTCCTCGCGGTCGTAGCTGAAGACGCCGCCCATGCCCTTGAGCAGCCGGTAGCACAGCGGCAGGCCCAGGTGCTCGGACTCGGCGTCGAAGGGCAGCAGGGAGCGCTCCGGCGCGTCCAGGGCGTGCGCCTCCGAGGGAGCCACGAGCTCCACGAGCACGCTCGATCCGTCGAGCCCGGTGCGCATCACGGCCTCGCTGTCGTGCGGCATGTGCTGCAGGCAGTGCAGCACCAGGTTGACCACGACCTGGCCGAGCACGTCCGGGTCCACGGCCACGAGCGGCAGGTCGTGCACGAACTCGCGGCGGCAGACCGCGCCGCGCTCGGACATCTCCTGCGCCAGCAGGGCCAGGCATTCGCTCAGGATGTGGTTGATGGACGAGGGCTTGGGCGCCATGCGCAGGGGCTTCAGGTAGTCGCGGATGCGCGAGAGCAGGCTCTCGAGGCGCGCGGTCTCGCGCAGGATGATGTCCACGTCGCCGCTCTCGGGATGGCTCTGCTTGAGGCGCCGCGCGAAGCCGCCGATGGCCACCAGCGGGTTCCTGATCTCGTGCGAGACCTCGGCCGAGATGGTGCCGAGCATCTTCAGCTTCTCGTCCTGGACCAGGGTCTTCTCCAGGAGCACCCGCTCGCTGATGTCCATGATCACGCCGTCGAGCGAGGCGCCGCCCGGTGCCCCGGTGAAGCTGAAGCGGGGCATGGATTTCAGGAGCACGTGCACCGTGCCTCCCTGCTGGTGCGTGAGGCGCGCCTGCAGGGTGAAGGGGGAGTGGTGGTCCATGGCCTCGCGCAGGCGGGAGAGCACGCGTTCGCGGTCGTCGCGATGCAGCCGCTGGGCCAGGAAGTCGGGCACGGCCGCCGCCTCCTCCGGGGTGAAGCCGAGCATGGGCAGGCAGGCGCGGTTGATGAAGGAGAGCGTCAGGTCCTCGCGCAGGGAGAAGATGATCAGCGGGATGTTCTGGACGAGGTGGTCGTAGCGCAGGCGGGCCTGGAAGGCCAGGTCCACCAGGGCGCTGCGCTCGCGCAGCCGGGCCAGGGCCAGGGCGACCTCGCCCGGCTCCAGGGGCACGCGCACGAACTCGCAGGCGCCGAAGCGCATGGCGTGCACCGCGTCCTC
This sequence comes from Desulfovibrio sp. X2, assembly GCF_000422205.1. NCBI lineage: Bacteria > Pseudomonadati > Thermodesulfobacteriota > Desulfovibrionia > Desulfovibrionales > Desulfovibrionaceae > Desulfovibrio > Desulfovibrio sp. X2. The sequence goes on along the minus strand of NZ_ATHV01000014.1, from coordinate 71,218 downwards.
GGCGAATTCCGGGGCGGAGACGAAGATGATGCCGAGCCCAGGCGCGACCGATTTCAGCCGCTCCGCGACCTCGAAGCCGCTTTCGCCAAGGTGGCGCACGGACACGAAGGCGGTTTCAAAGCGCTCGCGGGAAAGCGCCTGCGCGGCCTCGTCCGGCGTGGCCGCGCACACGGGCTCGACGCCCGAGCGCGCGAGCACGTCGCACAGCACCCTGCGCCGTTCGGCGTCGTTTTCCACGACAAGGACGCGTTCCGAGTCGGACATGGCCTCCCCCTCCACGCAGGAGAACGGTCTGGACTATCCCCTCTTAGCTCCTTCGTGGGAGAAAGACCAGCCTTGGAGGCGGCCGGGCGGCTTCTTTCCGCGGCCGTCCCGTGTGACGTCCGCAAGAGGCCCGGCCGTGTCGTGCAGGAAGATCGCCGCGCCGAGAAACGTGGTCTTCGGCTCGCTCACGCCCCCTTGGGGCCGCGTCCGGCGAGGTAGCGCTCGATGCGCGCGAGTCCCTCGGCGATGTTCTCGATGGAGTTGGCGTAGGAGAAGCGGATGAAGCCCTCGCCGCCGGGGCCGAAGTCGGTGCCCGGGGTCACGCCCACCTTGGCCTCGGACAGGATCTCGAAGGCGAAGGACAGGGCGTCGTCGGTCCAGCGCCGGGCGTTGGCCATGACGTAGAAGGCGCCGGTGGGCTCGCAGGCCAGGGAGAAGCCGATCTCGCGCAGCCTCTTGATCATGAAGCGGCGGCGCTCGTCGTAGGTCGCGCGCATGCGCTCCACGTCCGCGGCGCATTCGGTGAGCGCGGCCAGCCCCGCCCACTGGGCCACGGACCCGGCGCAGATGAGCAGGTTCTGCGCGGCCTTGCGCAGGCAGTCCATGTAGCCCTCGGGCGCCACCAGCCAGCCGAGCCGCCAGCCGGTCATGGCGTAGAGCTTGGAGAAGCCGCCGAGCACGAAGGCGCGGTCCGTGAACTCGAGCACGCTGTGCTCGCGACCCTCGTAGACCAGGCCGTGGTAGATCTCGTCCGAGCAGAGCAGGGGACCCTCACGCGTCAGCTCCGCCAGGGCGGCCATGCGCTCGGGCGCGAGCAGAGTGCCCGTGGGGTTGGACGGGGAGTTCAGCAGGACGGCGCGCGTGCGCGGGGTGAGCCTCGCCGCCACGGCCGCGGCGTCGAGCTGGAAGCCGTCCGCCTCGGAGACCGGAATCTCCACGGCCGTGCCCTCGGCGAAGCGGATGAAGTTCCTGTAGCAGGCGTAGCAGGGATCGGAGATCACGACCTCGTCGCCGGGCTCGAGCAGGGCGCCGAACATGAGCAGCATGGCCGGGGAGGTGCCGGAGGTGACGAGTATCCGGTCCGGGTCGACCGTGACGGAGTAGCGGGCGAGATAGTCCGCGGCGATGGCGCGGCGCAGCTCGGGCAGGCCGAGCGAGTGCGTGTAGTGGGTCTTGCCTTCCTCGATGGCGCGGATGGCCGCGCGCTTGACGGGCTGTGGCGTGTCGAAGTCGGGTTCGCCTATCTCCATGTGGATGACGTGTTCACCCCTGGCCTCCATGGCCTGGGCGGCCTCGAGCACGTCCATGACCTTGAAGGAGCTCATCTCGCGGGTGCGGCAGGCAGGCAGCATCGAATCCCTCCGTGGCGTTTCGCGGTGAAAGGGGACTGTGTAGCCCCGGGCAGGCGCGGTGGCAAGGCCGCCGGACGCTCCGGAGGACGGAGATGGAGAGGGAAGGGGGGAGGAGCCTGAAAAAAGAGGCGCCTCCCGGCTCGAGATGCGCTCGCGGCCGCCCGCTAGACGTGAGGGGGGGATGGGGGGTGCGGGCGGCCGCTCACGCTCTCGAAACGGGAGGCGGCCAGGAGAAAGAGCGTCCGCCCATGGGGGCGGGTATCAAACAGCGTATGACGGGACGTCTTCGACAGGCTGTCCACGTTCACGAACGTGGCGTCCATTCCTGCAGCCTGATTCCGACGGTTTCCAGCCCTTTTGGGCCACATTCGCGGACTTTTTCTTGACCGCTATGCGGCTGTTCTGTACTCTAATCTACATATGTGGACGTTTTCGCCACACCTGTAGAAAGGGGCACCATACCGAATTCGCTTACGTTGTCAACCACGGGGGGGGTATGCACACGGGGGGGAGCGAAGACGCGGCCATGGGGGGCCGTCTCCGCAAGATTCTTGAGGATTCCGGACTGACTCGGCCGCAGTTCTGCGCGGCCATGGGCGTGGCCCGGTCCACGCTCGCCAACTACCTCTCGGGCCGCCGCCTGCCCGACGTTCCGCTGCTCGCGCGGCTCGTCAGGCGCTTCGGCGTGGCCCCGGACTGGCTCCTGTGCGGAGAGGAGCCCGCGTACAGGCGCGGCTTCAGCCGCCAGGTGCCCGTGCCCGGCGGCGAGATCATCCAGATCCCGGCCATCGCGCCCATCCTGAGGGAGGGGCCGCACGACCTGAAGACCCTGCTCGGCAACGCCGAGAACTCCTACTGCTTCAACTTTTCCTGGCTGGCGGCGCAGGGGCCGGTGGACGCCATGTTCGTGACCACGGTCTCGGGCGACTGCATGGAGCCGGGGCTGCGCAACGGCGACGTGCTCCTGGTGGACTCCTCGCTCACGGCGCTCCATCCCGGCAGGCTCTACGCCCTGGTCCTGAACGGCGCCATCGCCGTGCGCCGGGTGGACGCGGGCGTGGACGGCATCTTCCTGCACTGCGAGAATTCCGCCTACCCGAGCGTGGAGATCGCGGGCTCCAAGATCGGCAAGCTTCAGGTCCTGGGGCGTGTCATCTGGGCCTCCAAGTCCTTCCTGCCCTGAGCCCGGACTTTTTTCGGCCCCGAACGGACGGGCGCCCGCGCATCGCCTCCAGGGTCGATGCGCGGGCGCCCGTCCGCCGCTATCCCGTTTCCGGGGATCAGTCGGACTCGTCGGCCACGCCGTGGTGGGTCAGGAAGGCCTGGGCCTCGTCCTTGCCCATGTAGCGGGCCAGGATCTTGGGGTCGGTCTTGCGCAGGTCGACCACGATGAGCCCGTCCAGGGCGTCCGCGAAGTCCTGGTCCACGTTGAAGGCCAGGAACTTGCCGCCGAGTTTCAGGTACTGGCGCAGGAGCACCGGCACGCCCTTCTTGTCGCTCTCCACCTCGGAGATCAGCGAGGCCAGGTCGTCGATGTCGCGGCAGACCTGCCGCGCGGAGTTGATGACCAGCCCGGAGAGGTGCAGGGGCTTCAGTTTGGGCGGGGTCTTGGCCTTGACCGAACCGGCCAGGGGCCAGCCTGCCGCCTCGCGCATGGAGAGGAAGCGCAGCATCAGCTCGCGCGAGAAGGAGCGGTAGTCGTTGGAGATGCTCACCGGGCCGAAGAGCGTGGCGTAGCGCGGGTTGCGCGCGACGAAGGTGCCGATGCCGCGCCAGAGCATGAGCAGGGAGGTGTAGCTCTTCTGGTAGCGGTTCTGGATGAAGGAGCGGCCCATCTCCAGGCCCGGGTCGATCTCGCCCAGGAACTTCGTCTTCAGCCGGAAGAGGGTGTTCGTGTACAGCCCGTCCGGGCCCTCGGCGGTCAGGATCTCGTCCGTGGGGCCGAGGCGGTAGGCGCCCATGATCTCGCGCTCCGTGCGGCTCCAAAGCCCCAGGTGCCAGTAGGTGTCGTCGAAGCGGTCGAGGTCCGTGGCCTTGCCCGTGCCCTCGCCCACCTCGCGGAAGGTCATCTCGCGCAGCCGTCCGATCTCCTCCACGCAGGCAGGGATCTGGGGGCGCCTGGCGATGAAGACGATCTGGTCGCCCGCATCCACCAGGAGCTGCTCGGGCGGCAGCCCCTCGATCTCGCCCTCGAGCACCTCGCGGGGCTTGGGAGCGACCAGGGAGACGCCGGGCAGCTCGGGCACCTGGACGCGCTTTTGCGGCTTCTCGTCGCGGTTGCGCAGGACGTAGGTGCGCAGCTTCAGGTAGTCCATGAGCTGCTCGTCCGTCTCGAATCCCTTGAGCTGCGCGGGCGGAATGGGATGGCCTATGCGCATCTCGATGGTCGTGTTCTGGCGCTTGAGCATCTCGCGCGGCAGCATGACGGTGCGCAGCTTGGGGTGGATGAGGCCGAGAAGGTGGAAGAGGGCGCGGTTGGAGCCCTTGAAGAAGACCGGCAGCACGGGCACGCCGGTTCGTCGGATGATGCGCCCGACGGTGGGGCTCCACTGCTTGTCCGTGATGGCCCGCTTCTTCAGATTCAGGGTGGAGACCTCCCCGGCCGGGAAGACGCCGAGGATGCCGCCCTGGCGCAGGAAGCGGATGGAATCCTTGAGCGGGCCGATGTTCTTGCCGGTGGAGGCGTCGGAACCGAAGGGGTCGACCTGGATGATGATCCGGCCCATCTCCGGGATGAGCGCCAGCATGTAGTTGGCCATCAGCTTGGCGTCGGGCCTGACCTCGCGCAGGATCTTGGCGAGGATCACGCCTTCCACGGCGCCGAAGGGATGGTTGGCCACGACCACGCACGGCCCGTCCACGGGGATGCGCGCCCTGTCCTCGTCCGAGAGGGCGACCGACACGCCGAGCTCGTCGAGGAGCTCGGTGAGGAAGATGTCGGTGTCCGCGTCCGTGACCTGGGCGTAGATGCGGTTGAGCTCGGGCAGGCCGATGATCCTGCACAGCGGCTGCGTCAGAAGGTTGTATAGCGTCTTCTTGAACGGGCCCCCGCTGGGCGGGGGGAGCCGTATGAGTTCGGGCGAATGCGCCTGATGCTGCATAGTGTCCCTGTTGCCGTCCTCGGCCCGCGGGTCTCGCGTACCTTCGGGCCTCGTGGCGGGTTGGGGTCCGTCCTGATTGTGCTTCGACGGCATGATTAATCCGGCAGATCGGTTACCGTGTGGCAACTCTCACATGTCATTTAGGTGAATTCGCACCCAGGCGCAAGCCGGGCCGAAAACGAAGGGCATGGGACAAGGTGTTGTTTCGCCGGGAAAATTGGTGTAGCGCGTGTGAAGCGGATGGCGCGTTCCGTGTTTATTGCCGGTGCACGTTTCGTGAGCTGTTCCGGTGAGTTGCAGGGGGACCTGGAGTGCGGATTCGGTGTTTCGGAGCACGCGGCTCCATTCCCGTGTCGGGCCGGGAATACGTTCTTTTCGGCGGCGACACCACCTGCCTCGAGATCCGCACGGCGGACGACGAGATCGTCGTCGTGGACGCGGGCTCGGGCATCCGCCGCCTGGGCAACCGCCTCATGGACGAGGGCCGCTCGCGCCTGACCATGCTCTTCACCCACTCCCACTGGGACCACATCCTCGGCTTTCCCTTCTTCAAGCCCATATACAGCCCGAGCACGCACATCGACCTCTTCGGCTGCCCCATGGGGCAGGGCAACGTCGAGCTCCTGCTCTCCAAGACCATGGCCGCGCCCTACTTCCCGGTGCCCTATTCCGCGCTCAAGGCGCGCATCGAATACAAGGGCGTGTGCGGCGAACGGCTTTCCGTGGGCCGCCTGCGCGTCACCTCCATCCCGCTCTCGCACCCGAACCTCGGGCTCGGCTACCGCTTCGAGGAGGACGGCCGCTCCTTCGTCTTCCTCACGGACAACGAGCCTGCCCACCCCCATCCCGGCGGCAGGAGCGCGGAGGAGTACGCGGCCTTCAGCCGGGGAGCCGACGTGCTGATGCACGACGCGGAGTACACGGAGGCGGACTACGCGCTCACGCGGGGCTGGGGCCACAGCCTGTACACCGACGCCCTGGACCTGGCGCTTCGGGCCGACGTGGGAAGTTTCTTCCTCTTCCACCACAACCAGAACCGCAGCGACGCCGCGCTTAAGGAGATGGTCGCGGACTGCCGCCGCCTGGCCGACGCGGCGGGCAGGCCGGAAATGGGCGTGGCCGCCGCGGCCCAGGACCTGGAGATCGAGCTCTAGGCCGCCCGGCCGCGCCTTTCCCGAACCGGCGCGGCCCGGTTCTTGCTTTCCCCGCGGCGAGGAGGATCGAGTGCGACGACTGCTTCTGATCGCGGGGATCGTCACCGTGTGCGCGGCCGCGGCCCTGGTGCCCCTGGCCTTCAGGAAGGCCTCCCCGCCCCCTGCCCCTCCGCAGGCCGCCCCGCGCCCGCCCGCGCCCCCGGCCCCGGCGGCGCCACCCGCCGCCCCCGTCCCGAAACCGGCACAGAATGCCCCCGGCCAGCCTGCCCCCGGCCAGCCAGCACCCGAGCAGTCCGTTCCCGGGCAGCCCGGCGCGGCCGTGAGCCAGGCCGCGACCTGGCGCTACACCGTGGGGCCGGGCGAGACCCTGGACACGGCGCGACGCAAGTGCCGCGCGGAGGTCATGCGCCGCATCCTGGAAAAGTCGGGCGTGGCCGTGCAGTCGGCCTCGGAGGTCGAGGACTTCGTGCTCCCGCCGGACAAGTCCTCGACCTACGCCGGAGGGCTCGTGCAGGTGAAGGGCGAGGAGGACCGCCTGGAGGCGCACGGCCAGAGCCTGGACGTGGTCTGCACCATGTCCGCGAGCGTGGACCGGGAGGGCTTGAACCGCCGCCTGGCCGCGCTGCGCGCGCAAAAAACCGCGCAAGGCCCGAAGGCCCCGGCGCCGTCCGCGGCGGCCGGAGGAGTCGGGCCTCGCCCGCCCGCCGAGAGCCTGGACAAGCTCAAGGAGGAGAAGGGCCGGGTGCAGCTGTCCATCGAGGAGGAGACGCAGCGCGCCATGCAGCTCGCGGAGATCGGCATGCGCGCGGACGAGGTCCGGGAGCTGCTCGGGGAGCCGCGCACGGTGCTGCCCGAGAACGCGCGCGGCCATGCCTGCGCCCTGTGGGGGCACGTCTGGGTCGTCTTCCGCCACGGCACGGTCGAGTGCCTGCGCTCCCGCCTGGAGGACCTGCCCGACGAGGGAGAGTGCCAGTGCAACGGCGTCTCCACGAGCATCATCCGGCGCTGACGGACCGGCGCGCCTCTTCTTCTTGCCCGCGCGGCGGGACATGCGTATCTCCTGCTAAGGTTTTGACAAACGCACATGGTGGGGGTAGTTTCCTCAAGCCTGTAATTGGTCGGCTTCCATCTGTCGAAAACAGGTGCCTGGAGTTCACATGCGAGTTCTCATCGTCGACGACGATTTCTATTGCCGGAGTTACCTGCAGGAGATCCTGCATCCCTACGCCTTCTGCGACGTGGCGGTGAACGGTGACGAGGCCATCTACGCCTTCCGCCGGGCCCTGCAGGAAGGCAAGCCCTACGATCTCATCTGCATGGACCTGGTCATGCCCGAGATCGACGGCCACAACGCCCTGCGCGAGATCCGCGAGATCGAGCGCGAGCACGAGGTGGGCGAGGACCGCCAGGTCAAGGTGATCATCACCACGGTCCTGGACGACTCCGAGGACACCCACAACGCCTTCTTCCTCGGCGGCGCCACCTCCTTTCTGGTCAAGCCCATCGACGAGACCATGATCATCACCGAGATCCAGAAGCTCGGCCTGCTCGACGACAGGGGCATGGGGGGCTCGTAGGCCCACGCGTTCATACGTTCATACGGGCCGCCGTCCCCTCCCCGGGACCGGCGGCCTTCGTTTTTCCGGGCGGTCCGGCCGGGCCGCCCCCAGCAGCGCCCGGGAGGCTCCATGTTCGCCCTCTCCAAGATCTTCGGTCCCCTTGCATCGCCCGACAATCTGCTGCTCCTCCTGCTCGTCGCGGGCACCGCGCTCATGCTCCTCGGGAGGCGCTCGGGACGCCTGCTCGTGGCCGTCGCGGCCCTCGCGCTGCTGGCCGTGGCCGTGCTGCCCGTGGGCAGCGCCATGCTCCGGCCGCTGGAGGAGCGCTTCGCCCGTCCCGCTCCGCCGCCCCGGGTGGACGGGATCGTGGTGCTCGGCGGCTTCCTCGACCCCTCGCTCGCGGCCTCGCGGGACGAATGGTCGGTGAACGACAGCTCGGAGCGGCTGCTGGCCATGCTCGCGCTCGCCCGCCGCTATCCCTCGGCCAGGCTGATCTTCACCGGCGGCTCCGGGGACATCCACGACCAGGACCGCCGCGAGGCCGACGAACTCGCCGCGCTCTTGGACGGCATCGGCTTTAACACCTCGCGGGTGGTCTTCGAGCGCGAATCGCGCAACACCTGGGAGAACGCCGTGTTCAGCCGCCGACTGGCCGATCCCAAGCCCGGCGAGGTCTGGCTGCTCGTGACCTCGGCCTGGCACATGCCGCGCTCCGTGGGCTGTTTTCGCGCCGCGAACTTTCCCGTCGTCCCCTGGCCCGTGGACTACCGCACGCGCAGGCCGGGCGACCCGCTCGCGCGCACCTTCGGCCTCGACCTCGCGGGCGGGCTCGACCGCGCCGTGCTCGCGGCGCACGAGTGGTACGGCCTTCTCGCCTACCACCTCATGGGGCGCACGGACGCGCTTTGGCCCGGGCCGGAAAAATAAGGGATTTCCGCGGCGCATAAGGCTAAGAAGGAGTCGACGCGGCCGCCGCGCAGCGAGCGGCGGCCCGGCGCAGCAACTCCGGAGGAGGCGATCATGGGCACAGCGAGCCAGGATTCCGAACTCATGCATCTCGTGGGCAGCAGGACCGGCGACAGGGGGGACTCCTCCATCCGCCAGCTGGTGACCTTTTCCCTGGGCGAGGAGGAGTTCGCCATCGACATCTTGAAGGTCCAGGAGATCATCCGCATGGTCGCCATCACCAAGGTCCCCAAGGCCCCGAGCTTCGTGGAGGGGGTCATCAACCTGCGCGGCAAGGTCATCCCGGTGGTGGACCTGCGCAAGCGCTTCGGCATGGCGGACCACAACCACGACAAGGACACGCGGATCATGGTCGTGGAGATCTGCGCCATGATCATCGGCTTCGTGGTCGACGCCGTGTCCGAGGTCCTGCGCATTCCCCAGGACACCATCGAGCCGCCGCCGCCCGTGGTCGCGGGCATCGAGTCCGAGTACATCAGCGGCGTGGGCAAGCTCTCGGACCGCCTGCTCATCCTGCTCGACCTGGACAGGCTCCTGTCCGGGGACGAGGTCTCGCAGCTCTCGGCCTGCTAGGGTCTGCCGGGGAGCGCGCGACGTAATCCGGGGCAGGAGCGGACACCGTGGGACATCTCGTGCTCGTCGGCGCCGGGCACGCGCATCTCGCGGCCGTGCGCGCCATCCCCCGCATGGCGGCCGCGGGCCACCGCGTGACCTGCGTGGCGCCCGGGCCGCACCACTACTATTCGGGCATGGGCCCCGGCCTGCTCGGCGGCTTCTACGAGGCCGCCGAGGTCCGCTTTCCCGTCGAGCGCATGGTGCGCGAGCGCGGCGGCGTCTTCGTGCGCGGCGAGGCCGTGCGCATCGAGCCGGAGGAGCGCCGCCTGATCCTCTCCGACGGCTCGTCCATCCACTACGACGTGCTCTCCCTGAACACCGGCAGCCGCGTGGCCGCCGGGGCGATCGACGGCGGGCGGCCCCAGGACGCCCGGCTGCAGGACGTCTGGCCCCAGGACGTCTGGCCGGTCAAGCCCGTGGGCGCTCTGCTCGCCGCGCGCGGGCGGCTTGCCGGGCTGGCCCGCGAGCGCGGCCGGGTGGCAGTGTGCGTCGCGGGCGGCGGCCCCGCCGGGGTGGAGGTGGCGGGCAACGCGGCCCGCGCCGTGCGCCTGGCCGGAGGGCGGCCGGTCGTCACCCTGCTGGCCGGAAGCAGCCTGCTGGCGGGCTTTCCCGCACGGCTGCGCGCCCTGGCCCTGGGCGCGCTCGCGGGGCAGGGCGTGCGGGTGCTCGAAGGGATCCGGCTGGCCGGCCTCTCGCCGGGGCTGGCCCGGCTCTCGGACGGCAAAAGCCTCCTGTGGGACGTGGCCTTCCTCGCGCCGGGCATAGAGCCCTCGCCCCTGGCCCGCGACTCGGGCCTGCCCGTGGGGCCAAGCTGCGGACTCCTGGTGGACGGGTTCCTGAAGAGCCCGGCGCACCCCGAGATCTTCGGCGGAGGCGACTGCATCGACTTCGCGCCGCGCCCCCTGGACAAGGTGGGCGTCTACGCGGTGCGCCAGAATCCCGTGCTCGCGGAGAACCTGGCCGCGGCCCTGTGCGGCCGCCCGCTGCGGGCCTTCGACCCCGGGGCCGCGCACTACCTCCTGCTGCTCAACGCCGGAGACGGCACGGCGCTCGCGCACAAGCGCGGACTGTGCCTTCGCGGGCGCTGGGCCATGGCCCTCAAGGACTTCATCGACCGCCGTTTCATGCGCCGCTTCGGCGCTTCGGCCTGAGCCCGGCGCGAGCCGCGCCCCGCCCCTCTCCCGGAGCAAAAAGGGGAGTGGCATTCCGGGCCGATGCTGCTATGATCCGATGGAGGAGCTGACTGGGTGATATGAAGCGGCTGACCGCGATTCTCGGCCTCTTGGCCATAGCGTTTTTCCTTGTGGTCGGCGTGCTGCCCCGCCTGCTGAACACTGCCGCGTTCGTCGGCCGCATAGACTCGGCTCTCGAGTCCGCCCTGGGCGCGAACGTGCGCATCGAGGGCGGCCTTCGCCTCGAGATCTTCCCCCACGCCGGATTCGAGATCAGGGACGTCGTCGTCGACAGCCCGGAGGGCTTCGAGGGCGATCCGGCCGCGCGGCTCGTGCGCGCCGTGGTGCGCGTGGAGATACTCCCCTTGCTGCGCCGCGAGCTCAAGGTGCGCGTCGTGCGCCTGGAAGGCCTCTCCGTGCACCTCGTGCGCAACCCGGACGGCCGCTGGAACCTGAACCCGGGCTTCCTCCCGCAGCAGAAGAGCGGGACCGAGACCCTCGCCCCGGTCCCGGCCGGGCAGGAGGGCCGCGCCGAGGAGCAGCAGGGCGGGTCGCCGTGGAAGGTCGTGGTCGAGCGCGTCCGCCTTTCGGGCATGGGCGCCGAGATCGACGACCGCGTCACCGGCCACTTCACCCGGCTCACGAACGTGGAGCTGGACGCGGGAGAAGGCGCGGGCAGGGCCTTCACCCTCTCCGGAGGGGCAGACCTGGACAGCGGCCCGGTGGGCCTGTTCAAGGCCGTGCAGGGCCGCCTGACCTGGACCGGTGGGGGCCACGGCTCGCCGGACGGGCACATCGTCATCGAGTCCTCGGCGCTGGACGTGAACGTCGACGTGCTCCTGCCGGGCTACCGCAGGGCCGCCCTGTCGCTGGCAAGCTCGCTCGGCCTGGACATGGCCACGGGCGAGGTGGACCTGAAGAGCCTCACGGCCAAGGGCGCCGGGCTCGAGATCGCCTGCCAGGCCAAGGGCCACGACGTCTTTTCCGCGCCGAGCGCGGACGGGCAGGTCCGGGTCACGCTCAAGGACCCGGCCGCCTTCTTCCAGGTGCTGGGCGGGCAGCCGCCCGCGGCCCTGGAGCAGGGTGAGGCCTCTGCCTCGCTGTCCTTCACCGCGGACGGCGAGGCCTTCGCGGTCTCCGACCTCGACGTGCGCGCGGGCACGAGCCGGATCGGCGGCAGCCTGCGGCTGGAGCGCTACGCCGACCCCATCGTCACGGTGGACCTCTCGGCGACCGACCTGGACGTCGGCACCTTCCTCATCCACGACGGGCACGACGACGACCCGCCCGCGAGCCGTTCCGCGGCACAGGCGGGCGGCGCGGTCAAGGACTTCGTGGCCTGGGTGCAGGGCATGGACCTGGAGTTCCGGCTGCACGCGGACAACGCGGAGTACCAGGCGCTGAAGGCCCGCGACCTGAACATCCAGATGGCCGCCCACGGCGGCGAGATCAAGGCCTCGCGCTTCCAGGCCTCGCTGCCCGCGGGCAGGCTGCTCGGCGACGTGCAGGCCGAGGTGCGCGAGGACGCCATGCGCGCCTCGCTCTCCCTCGACGTGCTGAACCCGCTGCCCGAGGGCGCCACCCCGCCGCCTCCGCCTCCGGCCGTGCCCTTCCCGCCCAAGGGAAGCGCCGCCGACAAGGGGCGCCCCGCGCCGCCGCCCGCCCTCGTGGGGCTCAAGCTCAGCGTGGACGGCAAGCCCGAGGCCTGGAGCGGCAGCCTCAAGGTCCCGGAATTCAACCCTCGCGACATCTACCGCGTCTTTTCCCTGGCGGTTCCCAAGGGGCTGGACGCCAAGGCGCTGACCCGGGCGGCGCTTACCGTGTCCTTCTCGGGCGGCGCCAACTCGGTCGTGGTGGACAAGGCCTCGCTCTCCCTGGACGGGGCCTCCCTCGACGGCAAGCTGCGCATCGACGACCTCGACGCCATGCCCGTGCGCGCCACGCTGAACGCGGACCGCCTGGACCTCGACCGCTACATGCCGCTCTTCGCGGGCGGCCAGGGCAACGGGCAGGCCGGGGCCAAGAGCGCGGCTGCCAGGAAGGGGCCGGACCTTTCCGCCCCCCTGGGGCTTCGGCGACTTGCGGCCGACGACGCCGTCGTGCAGTGCAAGGCCGGGTGGATCAAGGCGCAGGGGGTGACGGCCCGCGACCTCGCCTTCGCCGTGGAGGCCCAGGGCGGACGGTGCAAGCTTTCCCTCTCCGGCCAGGCGCTCGGGGGCGGCGTGAACGCGCTGCTCGGCCTGGGCACGGAGAACAGGACGCCGGTGCTCATGAGCGAGGTCAAGCTTTCGGGCGTGGACCTCGCCCAGGCGGCCCAACTCGGCCAGGGCGGGCAGTCCGGCTCCGGCCGGTCCCTGCGCGGCAAGCTCAGCGGGCAGATCAGCGCCTCGGCGCGCGGCGCGAACCTCGGCGACATCCTCGCGGGGCTGTCGGCCCAGGCGTCCCTCTCCCTGGACCAGGGCGCGGTGCTCGGCGCGGGCACGTCCCTCGGCCCGGTGGCGGCCAAGCTCACGCTGAAGCCCGGACAGGGCGACGCGGGCAAGGGCTTCCCCTACGTCGTCGAGTCCTCGCTGCGCGGCAGCGCCCCGGGCGAGGGCCTCACCCTGGACGCGGGCCTGTCCGGCCCGGTCACCCTGGCGCGCTCCCTGGACGCCTTGCAGACCAGGCAGGCCAAGCTCAACCTCACCGGCTCCTGGGCGCGCATGCCCGAGCGCAGCCGGACGATCACCGCGCAGGGCCTGCTGGATCTCGACACCGCGGCGGGCGAGCTCGGCCTCGGCGACCTGCAGGTCCAGGCCCTGGGCACCACGGTGCGCGCCATGCTGAAGGGCACCAACCTCAATTCCGCGGCCACCTGGCGCGGCTCGGTGGACGTGGCGCCCTTCAGCCCCCGGGCCGTGCTGGAGGCGAGAAAGGGCGGACCCATCCAGACGCGCGACCCGGCGGTCCTGGCCTCGGCCAGCGCGGTCTGCGACTTCACCTGGGGCAAGGGCACGCTCGTGCTGGAGAACATCCGCCTGGGGCTGGACGCGACGCGCATCAGCGGGCGGGCGAGCATCGCCTCCTTCGATCCCCTGGACATCGCCTTCGACATCGAGGGCACGGACCTGAACGTGGACAGCTACCGCGAGCCGCGCGACGCGCCGGACACCAACCCCGGCCCGGTGAAGCTGCCCATCGATTTCCTGGCGAACGTCAAGGCCAAGGGCTCGGTCCATTTCGACGCCTTCACCATCTACGGCGTGCCGGGCAGGAACGTGAACGTCACGGTGGCCGGGGAGAAGGGCTTCCTGCAGGCCGCGCCCTGCTCGGCCACGGTCTGCGGCGGCAGGCTCGACGCCGTGGTCACGGCGCACATCGTCAAGCCGAACCTCATCCTGCAGGTGGACGGCACGGCGCAGAAGTTCCAGCTCGGCGAACTGCTCGTGAGCATGGCCGGGGCGCCGTACGCAGGCGGCGTGACCACGCTCAAGTCCTCCCTGACCTTCACCGGCGCGACCAACGACGGCCTGCTCGAGGACATGGACGGCAAGGGGCGGCTGGAGGTCTCGGACGGCTGGCTGCTCTTCTCCAAGCCCAAGTCCGGCAAGACCGAGACCTCGCTGCGCGATCTCGTGCCCACCAAGCAGGACTTGGCCCGGGCCGAGGGACAGGCCAGGGGGACGGTCCGGCCGGAGAAGGCCACGGCCTTCGCCACGGCGGACACGGACATCCTGGTGAACAACGGCGTGGTCGGCACGGCCGCCTTGAACATAGAGCAGCCATGGGGGTACAAGGCCGAGGCGAAGGGCGGCACCGACCTGGTCAAGGAGGAGGTGGACTACCGCGTCTCCGTGCAGGTCTTCAAGCTGACCACCATCCCGGTCGCCATCCGCGGTCCGTGGGATGACGTCAAGGTGGAGATCAACACCGGCGCGGCCCTGGTGAACACGGTCAAGGACGCAGTGACCCTGCCCTTCCGCATCTTGCGGAGCCTCATCCCCTAGGGGGCGGAGCCTCGTCTCCCGGAGGAAGGCGCCTCGTCCCCCAGAGTCTGCCCGCGACGGGCACAACGCACCGGAGGAAGACGCATGAAGCCGAGCGGCGGCGCGAGCAACGGACAGGGGCCCGGCAAGGGCGCAGGCAAGGGGGCCGGAAACAGGACCGGGAACCATGCCGAGGAATCGCTCGCGCGGCGCGCCGCCCGGCTGATGACCCACGTGACGCGCGACATCTGGGTGGAGGACTACTCCCAGCAGACGCTGCAGCAACGCCGCGTGGTCACCGCCACGCGCTGGCTCTTTCTCGTGGTCTACGGCTTCCTGCGCGACCGCTGCCTGCTGCGCGCCGCGGCGCTCAGCTTCACCACCACGCTTTCCATCGCGCCCTTCCTGGCCGTGGCCTTCACCATTTCCAAGGCGCTCGGCCTGCAGAACACCGAGTACGTGCGCAGCCTGCTGCTGCAGTTCTCGGCCGGGCGCAGCGACCTCGTGGACCTCTTCCTGCGCTACGTGCAGAACACCAACGTGAAGACGCTCGGCTACGTCGGCCTGGTCGTCCTCCTGTTCACGGCCCTCTCCCTCCTGGGCAGCATCGAGAAGGCCTTCAACGACATCTGGGGCGTGGCCAAGGGCCGCTCGCCCTGGCGCAAGTTCACGGACTTCTTCTCCGTGACGCTCATCTGCCCGCTGCTGCTCTTCGTGGGGCTGTCCGTGACCGTGAGCCTGCACAACGAGGCCGTGGTGCAGAAGATCCTGACCATCTCGGCCTTCAACTACATCTACCTGAGCGTGCTCAAGGTCCTGCCCTACGTGATGATGTGGCTGGCCCTGACCTTTCTCTACTCCTTCATGCCCAACACCCAGGTGAACCTCCTGTGCGCCCTGGCGGGCGGCGTGGTGGCGGGCACCCTGTGGCAGCTGGCGCAGTGGGGCTACGTCAACTGGCAGATCGGCGTGGCCAAGTACAACGCCATCTACGGCGGCTTCGCGCAGTTCCCCCTCTTCCTCTTCTGGCTGTACATCAGCTGGGCCATCGTCCTGCTCGGCGCGGAGATCTGCTTCTCGCTGCAGAACATGAAGACCTTCGAGAGCGAGGTGCGCGCGGGCCACATCACCTTCGAGGGCCGCGTGAAGACGGCCATCCTCTTCCTGCTGCTGCTCGTGGACGCCTTCAAGAAGGGCGTGCGGCCCCTGAACAACGAGCACGCCGCGCAGAAGCTCGGCGTGCCGGTCAAGGCGGTCAACGAGGTGGCCGAGACCCTGGCCGGGCAGCATGTGGTGACCAGGCTCGACGACGAGTTCGGGCCGACCTACGCCCTCTCGCGCGATCCGGCCGACGTGCGCGTGACCGACGTGCTGCGCGGCCTGGGCCGGGGCAAGGGGCAGAGCGGCCTGGACTTCATCGACCCGCGCTTCGCCTTCGTGCACGACGTCTTCCACCAGGTCTTCGCCTCGGCCGAAGAGGCCCCGCCCAACCTGAGCATCGAGACCCTGTGGCACGACCACTGCCCGCACCTCGAGGCGTCGTGCGACTGGGCGGGCGGCTCCGGCAAGGAGGCGCCCGAGGCGGCGCAATCACAAACGACGAAACCCTCCAAGGAGGAATGAGCCATGAAGGTCCTCGGCATCAACGGAAGCGCGCGCAGGGACGGCAACACGGCCCAGCTCATCCGCATGGTCTTCGACGAGCTCGAGGCCGCGGGCATCGAGACCGAGATGGTCAACCTAGCGGGCAAGAAGCTTTCCGGCTGCATCGCCTGCATGAAGTGCTGGGAGAAGAAGAACCGGCGCTGCGTCGTGGAGAAGGACGACATGAACGGGCTGATCGAGCTCATGGACGCCGCGGACGGCATCCTGCTCGGCTCGCCCACCTATTTCGCCAACGTGAGCACGGAGCTGAAGGCCGTGATCGACCGCGCGGGCATGGTCGCCAAGGCCAACGGCGACATGTTCGGCCGCAAGGTGGGCGCGGGCGTGGTGGCCGTGCGCCGGGGCGGCGGCATCGAGGTCTTCAACGCCATGAACCACTTCTTCCTCATCGGCCAGATGGTCGTGCCCGGGTCGATCTACTGGAACCTGGGGCGGGGGCTGGACAAGGGTGACGTGCAAAACGACGCCGAGGGCAAGGAGACCATGGCCGTGCTCGGCCGCAACATGGCCTGGGTGATGGGCAAGCTCTCGGCCTGAGGCGTCAGGCCGCGGCCGGGACCGCCACCGTCCCGCCCGCCTGCGCCGCCGCGAGGGTGATGGGGCCTCGGAACTGGACGAGCGCCGCCCGCCACCAGCCGGTCTGGAAGGTGAGGCCGCGCTCCGCCATGCCCGCGGGCAGCCCGGTCCACGGGATGCGCGGGTCGGCGTGGTGCACGCGGTGGCAGTAGAAGTGCAGCAGGGCCGCGTCGCAAAGCCGCGGAAGGCGCACGTTCAGGGCGGATTTGACGTCCGTGTTGCCGGTGCCGTAATGCGGCAGGTTGTTCGCCAGCGAGACGAGGAAGGCGCGGCCCGCGAGCGCGGCGACGAAGGCGGGCCACCACGGCCCGTAGAGCCACAGGGCCGAGCCGTGCAGCGCGAGCGCGAGCGCGCCGTCGATGCGCACGGCGCGCACCACCTCCGGCTTGGCAAAGGTCTGCCGGGCCAGCTTCTTGATCTGGGCCGAGCCCTCGTCGCGCTCGGACAGCCCCATGTCCACCACCTTCGGGATGTGCCGGGCGGGCAGGAGGAAGACCAGGAAACTGGCCGCCTCCAGCAGGTAGAAGCCGCCCACGAGCTGCGCGTAGTAGCCGATCCAGGCCAGCGGCGGCCAGGTGTCGGCCGGGTCGTAGATGTCCGGCCGGTCCACGAGGGCGCCGTTGAAGCGGTGGTGCTGCAGGTGGCCGAAGCGCACCACGTGGAAGGGCACGCCCAGGCACACGGCCAGGGCGCGGCCGAGCAGCTCGTTGGCCGTCCTGTTCGGGTGCAGGTTGAAGTGGAAGGACTCGTGCGCCGCGAACCAGAAGGTGTTGCTGGCCAGCACCACGGGCACGAGGAGCAGGAGCCACCACGCGCTTCGCGGCAGGAGCAGCCCCGGCAGCACGAGGAAGAACAGGGCGCTGAGCCCCAGCAGCAGACCGGCCACGGCCAGGTTGAGCAGGGTGGGGACGCGGTATTCCATGTATCCATTTTCTGGCGCAAAGGCGTTTGCACGTCAAGGGCGCCATGCAGAGGAGGATTCGGGCGAGATGCAGGACGGGACACTGGTCAGGTTCAGGCAGGCGGGCGTGCGGCGCGGGAGGAACCTCGTGCTCGGCGGGCTCGACTGGGAGCTCGCGGCCGGGGAGAGCTGGGCCGTGTTCGGCGCCAACGGGGCGGGCAAGTCCACCTTTCTCTCCCTCGTGCGCGGCGACATCTGGCCGAGCGAGGGCGAGCGGACCTATTTCGTGGACGGCCGTCCCCAGGTCTCGCCGCTCGGCTTTCGCGAGAAGAGCGCCCTGGTCTCGGCCGAGCAGCAGCTGTGGTACGTGCGCGCGGGCGTGAACCCCACGGCCCTGGACGTGGCCGTGGCCGGGCTGCGCGACACGCCCCTGGCCTACGGCCGGGTGCGCGACGACGAGTTGGCCGCGGCCCGCGCCGCCCTTGCCGCGGTCGGTCTGGCGGAGCTCGAGGCGCGCCTCTTCTCCTCCCTCTCCCAGGGCCAGCAGCGCCGCGTGCTCCTGGCCCGCGCCTTGGCCGGAAAGCCCCGCCTGCTGGTGCTCGACGAGTGCCTGGAAGGACTCGACGCCGCAGCCCGCGAGGAGATGCTCGCGAGCTTGCGCGCCCAGGCGGAGCGCCGGGGGGAGGAGCCTGGCGTGCAGCTCCTCTACGCCACGCACCGGCCGGAAGAGGCGCGGGCCCTCGGGCTCTCGCGCGGCCTGGTCGTGGAGGCCGGAAAGGTCGTCTTCGCCGGGTCCCTGGACGAGGCAGCGGCCCGCGCCTTCCCGGACATCGGGGATGGCGCAGGGGAGGCCGCGCCCGTCGTTCCCGCATCCTCTGTCTCCGAGCCGGGCGGCAAGGGCGCGCCCGCCTTCCTCCTGGCCTTCGAGAAGGTCACGGCCGTGCGCGGCGGCCGCGCCGTACTGGTCGGCCTGGACTGGACCGTGCGCCCGGGCGAGCACTGGGCCGTGCTCGGCCCGAACGGCGCGGGCAAGAGCACGCTCCTGGCACTGGCCGCCGGGGACCTGCATCCCGTTGCCGGACGCGTGGGCCGCTTCGGCCGCTTCAAGCCCATGAGCCTGTGGGAGATCCGTCGCCGCACGGCCCTGGTCTCCTTCGACCTGCACGTGATCCACGAGGAGGACATGACCGGGCTCGCCGTGGTCGTCTCCGGGCTTCGCGGCCACATCGGGCTGCACGAGGCGGCCACGCCCGAGGAGGAGGCGCGCGCCCGCGCGCTGCTTTTCGAACTCGGGCTGGCGGAGCTTGCACAGAGATCGGTGGAGAGCTTCTCCAGCGGGCAACTGCGCCGCCTGCTCCTGGCCCGCGCGCTCGTGGCCGGGCCGCGCCTGCTGCTCCTGGACGAGCCCTTCGCCGGGCTGGACGCGCCCTCGCGCGCGGCCATGCGCCGCACCCTGGCCGCCATGGCGGGAAGGGGCGCGAGCCTGGTCATGACCTCGCACCACGCGGACGACCTGCCGGACGTGCCCATGCGCACGCTGCGCCTGAGCGCGCCGGAGGACGCGGGGAACTTCGCCGGGACCTACGAGATAGGAGTGCCCGAGGAGGAGTGGGGGGACTAGCCCGCCTTGCGGTTCGAGCCGGGCATGGGGCCCTGGAACGAGCCGGAAAGCCCGGTCATGGGCTCGCCGCCGCCGTAGGGCGCGAATCCGTTTGCGGTGAGCACCACGGGCGTGGGGTTGGGCGTGCGGCGGCGTTCGCCGTCCGCGTAATAGACGCCTTCGAACCAGTAGACTCCCGGCTCGGTCGGAACTTCGCTGCTCCAGTCCATGTCCGTCTTCTTTGTCGCTGCCGGGGTGCTGCCGGGGCTCAGATGCTCACGGTGTCGTAGGTCTGCCGCTCGAGGTCGAAGAGGAGCATGCGGCCCGCGAGCGCGCTCTTGCCGAAGGCCAGAAGCCGCGCGGCCTCCCCGGCCATGATCGCGGACGCGGTGTAGATGGCCGGGGGCTGGGTGCCGAGCGTGTCCTCGGCGCCTCCCTCCGAGGCCCCCATGAGCGCGGCCGGTCCCGTGGCGCCGGGCATGACCACGGCCACGTAGCCCGACCAGCCCGCCACCGCGGCCGTGACCAGGGGGATTCCCGCCTCGCCCGCCGCCTTTTCCAGGGCCGGGCGATGCGCGAGCCCGCCCAGGCAGTCCAGGGCCACGTCCGCGCCCGAGAGAAATTCCGCCATGTCCCCGGCCTCGAGGAAGGCCCGCACCGCAAAGAAGCGCAGCAGCGGGTTGATGCGCCGCACGCGCCTCGCCGCGGCGTCGCTCTTGGGGCCGAACAGGGAGTCGGCCTCGCACAGGAGCTGGCGGTTCAGGTTGCTCTCCTCGAAGAAGTCCCCGTCCGCGCCGCGAATATTCCCTACGCCGAGGCGCGCGAGCGATTCCAGGGCCAGTCCGCCAAGCCCGCCGAGCCCCACCATGGCCGCCGAGGAGCGATGCAGCCGCAGCTGCCCCTCGCAGCCGAAGGCGCCCAGGTTCCTCTGGTAGCGCGCGGGCACGATGCCGAGCGAGAGGGCCGTCTCGGCGGCCTCCCACGGCTGCGTCTGGGCGCGGCGCGAGGCTGTCAGCAGGTCCGCCCCGGCTATGACCAGGGCCTCGCTGTTGTCGGGCTGCTTTTCGGCGCGGGCGGCGGCGCGCAGGAGGTCGGCCAGGGGCAGGGCCGCGGGGCCGCAGGTCCCCGGTCCGGACGAGCCGGAAGAGGGAGGAGGCGGCAGGGGCACCTAGCCTCCGCCCACCGCGGGGAAGAGGCCGAGCCTGTCCCCTTCCGCGAGCGGACTCGCGAGCTCGGCGGCCTTTCCGTTGATGAAGATGATGTTCACGTCGTCGGCCGGGATGCCGAGCGCCGCGATGGCCTCGGCCGCGGTCGCGCCGTCGGGCAGCTCGAAGAAGCCGTCGCCCGGGGTGAACCTGGCCAGCGTCGCGAAACAGCGCACTTCGATTTCCATGACCACCACTCCTGACACAGCGGCCGGGCTTTGCCAAGAGCGGCCGTGGCCCGGGCGGGCGCCGCGGCCAGGCGCCCTCAGTCCATCTTCTTGAAGCCGAGGAGCACTCGATACGGTCCCGGCACTCCCGGCGGGGCCAGGGCGACCCGGTCTCCGGCATCGATGACCGCGGTGTCCGGCTTGCTGGCCTTGCCGTTGACGAAGATGACCTCGACGAACTCTTCGGGGATCTCGAGACGCTCGAGCAGCTCGCAGCCGGACATGCGGCCGGGGACCTCGATCTTCAGGGGAAAGTCCCAGCCCCGTTCTCGAAACAGATCGGAAAGCCCCATGAACGCGCGCAGTTCGATGGTTGTCGGCACGTGCAGTTCCTCCGGCCTGATGATGGGTTGCATGGCCTCGTTGCCGCCGTCGGCCTGGGCGGCGGCAGGTCGGGGCCGTTCAGCCGCCGCCCACGGCCGGAAACAGGCTGACCCGGTCGCCGTCGGCCAGCGTCACGCCGGGCTCGGCGTGACGGCCGTTGACGAACAGAACGGCGACCGAATCCGGCGCAATGCCCAGACGCCTCATGACGTCTTCCGCGCTCTCTCCCGGCTGAAGCGGATAGCGGTCCGATTCGGCGGGCTGAAAGGGGCCGAGGGTGGCGAAACATTTCACTGTGATATGCATGTGCACACCGTAGGATTGATTTCCTTGCGGATCAATGCCCGGCGGGCGGCGACCGCGTCGCCGGGACACGTAAGGGCGGGCGACGCACGCCGCCCGCCCGGGGATTGGCTGGGCGCGATCCTGGGGGACCGGCTAGAAGTTGAGAACCGAGTCGATCTCCTCGTCGGTGAAGTCCCAGGTCGTGTTATGCGGCGGACAGGGCTCCTCGAAGAACTCGGGCAGCCGGTCGTCGGCCTTGGTGAATCCTGCCCGGCGGTTGAAGTCGAGCTCGGCCCGGATGATCGTCTTGCCGAGTTCGGTGACGTCGTCCGCGGTCAGGGAGAGGCCGTACTGGGCGTTGATCATGTCCACCAGCGCGTTGAAGCCGTCGGGGATGTCCAGGATGGCGAAGGCGATGAACAGGCACATGCCCGTGCTGTCCACGGCCGCGGTGGCGATCTGCAGGTTGCGCGACAGCTCCACCTGGCCTTCCTTCTTCAGGGGATCGACGAAGCCGCCGACCCTCAGGATGTTGGTGGCGACCGCGTAGCCCGCGGTGTGGTCCGCGCCCATGGGGGTGGTGGCGTAGGTCAGGCCGACGCCCTTGACCGCGCGCGGGTCGTAGGCGGGGATGGCCTGGTTCTTGACCACCGGCACGCGGGTCAGGCCGTACATCTGGCCGACTGCGCCCGCGCCGCTGCCGAGAATCCTGCCCAGGGGCGTCCCCTTGCGGATCTGGCCGATGAGATCCAGGGCGGCCTTGGCGTCGCCCCAGGGGATGATGCCGGCCTCCATGGCCACGGACACGGCGACGGAGGTCTCGATCGAATCGACGCCGACCTCGTCGAACTCGCGGTCCGCATGGGCGATGGCGTCGAGGTCGTCGATGGCCGCGTCGGCTCCGAGCGCCCAGATGGTCTCGTACTCGAAGCCGCTGGTCAGGTACTTGCCGTCCTTGTCCATGTAGTGCTGCGAGCAACGGATGATGCAGCCCTTGTGGCAGCCGTGGGTGGTCTTGCCGCCGCGCTCCTTGATGGTGGCGGCCATGGTCTCGCCGCCGATGTTGTTGGCCCAGGCATTGCGGCCGCTGCGGAAGTTCTTGGTGGGCAGGCCGCCGGCCTCGTTGAGGATGTTCACCAGCACGTTGGTGCCGTACTGGGGCAGGCCCTGGCTGGTGACCGGGTGGGTGGTGAGGGCCTTGGCGAAACGCTTGGCCGCGCCCTTGAACGTCTCCTGGTCGGCGATGGTGACGCCGGGTCCACCCGCGTCGTCGATGACGACGGCCTTGATCTTCTTGGAGCCCATGACGGCCCCGAGGCCGCCGCGCCCGGCGCTGCGGATGTTGCCGTCGGGATCGGCGAAGGAGATGTTGGCCCCGGTGAGCTTCATCTCTCCGGCCACGCCGATGACGGCCACGCCGACGTCTGCGCCGTACTTGGCCTGCAGGACCTTGACCACGTCGTAGTTGCCCATGCCGCCGAGCGTCTCCGCCGGGGCTTCGTCGAAGCTCACGCCGTCGGCGTCGATCTTGATCACGTAGTACTTGTCGTCAGCGGGCAGCCCTTCGAACACCACGGCCTTGATGCCGAGCTTGGCCATCTTCTGGGAGAACGTGCCGCCGGTGTTGCTCTCCTTGATGCCGCCGGTCAGCGGGCTCTTGGCCCCGCACGAGAGCCTTCCGGAGTTCGCCGCGGTGGTGCCGGAAAGAAAGCCGGGGGCGAAGATGAGCTTGTTGTTCTTGCCCAGGGGATGGCAGGTGGGCTTGACCTCGCCCGCCACGAAGAGGGACGTCAGCCCGCGACCGGCGAGCCCTGCGTACTGCGCCGGACATTCTTCCGTCTTGGCGCTCTTGGAACTCATGTCGACCCGAATGAATTTGATCATGGTAATCCTCCGTACGTATTGAATAGTCTTGCAATGTCGCGACTTGCCCTGCGCCCAGGGGGGGAGGCAGGGCTCCCTTCTCCGCCCGGTCCGGAGTCCTTTCAGGCTCGGAATGCTCCTCGACCGGCTGCCCCGCGGTCATCCCGTCATCCGAACCGGCCACCCGCCTTTTGTTGCGCTCAAGACGATAGGGAACGACACACAGGTGGACTACTGTTGATCAATCCGTTCCGGTTCTATCGCCTCGCTCCTTCCCGTCTGATGATTGCGACTGTAACAGTAGTCTTGCTTCAATCTGAATACTACCGCATCTGATGGAAAGGTGAACATCTATGCACGAAATGACATACACCATTGAAATATGGGACAAAATGATACGCCAATGTGTCAAAATGATACTATGTCAATCTTGACATAGCACGGTGGCAGAAGCATTTTGCCGGAAGAACATGCTGCGGTGGGTCATTGCATCCCTGATGGCATCGGAATACGTCTCGGAGCGAGACCGGGGCGGCCCGCTCGGCGCGGGCCCCGGAAGGCTGCAGGCGGGTGGCGCAGGGTGCTGGGAAGGCAGAGCGGGTTCGCCTGCACACGCTCTTGAGTTTTGGCGTGAACTCCTGTTACAAGATGGCCGCCTGTGGCGGGCCTGCCGAAAGGCTGCAATCAGACGCGTTCAGGATGGAATGGAGGGGGGCGGCCGCGAGTCGATCGCGGCGCGCCCAGACAAGGCAAGGCGCGGCACCATGACCTACGACACACTGGTCGCCGATCTCACCGACCTGGCCAAGCAGGCCGGGCAGGAGATCATGAAGATCTACGCCACGGATTTTTCCGTGGAGTACAAGGACGACCACTCTCCCCTGACCCAGGCCGACCGGCTGGCCGACAGGCTGATCACCGAGCGGCTGCTGGAAGGCTACCCGGGCATGCCCATCCTCTCGGAGGAGGGCAACCACGTGCCCTATCCCGAGCGCCAGTCCTGGCCACGGTACTTCTGCGTCGACCCCCTGGACGGCACGCGCGAGTTCGTGGCGCGCAACGGGGAGTTCACGGTGAACATCGCCCTGGTGGCGCGCAACTTTCCGGCCTTCGGCGTGATCTACGTGCCGGCCATGGAGCTCTTGTACTGGGGGGGCAAGGATTTCGGGGCCTTCAAGCAGTTCCGCGAGTTCGCACCGCAGCGCATCCGCACCGCCAAGCCCGCTCCGGGCAAGGGGCTTCGCGCCCTGGTCAGCCGTTCCCACTCCGCGCCGGAACTCGACGCCTTCCTGGCCGACTACGAGATCTCCGAGCGCATCGCCGCGGGCAGCGCCTGGAAGTTCTGCCTCCTCGCCGAGGGCAAGGCCGACATCTACGCGCGCACGAACATGACCTACGAGTGGGACACGGCGGCCGGACAGGCCATCGTGGAGGGCGCGGGCGGCTCCATGACCACCCTGGACGGCGAGCCCTTCATCTACAACCGTCAGTCCCTGATCAACCCCGGCTTTCTGGCCCGGGGCTGAACGGGCGGCACGCGGCCGTCCCGGCCGCTACATCTCCAGGAACTGCAGCTTCGGCGCCTTGGGAATGATCCTAGCGCCCTCGAGCTTTTCGAAGAAGACGGACAGGCCGTCCTTCTCGCGCTCTCCGAAGTCGTAGACCAGACCCTCGAAATAGGTCCGCATGTCGGGCACGGTGAAGCCGCCCTGCGCGGCGGCCAGCTCGGCCACCAGCTCGGGCCGGGCCTTGCTCCAGTCCTTGGCCTCGACCAGGGCGCGGCAGGCCTCGCGCACCGGGCCGGGGTTCTCTGCGGCCGCGGCGCGCCGGGCGATCCACACGCCGAAGATGAAGGGCAGGGCGGTCCAGTCGAGCCAGACGCTGCCCAGGTCCCAGCGGTGGGGGTAGTCCGGGTGGGCGCTGAGCCGCATGGCCTCGTCGCCGATGGCCAGGAAGGCGTCCGGCCGTTCGCCGCTTGCAAGTGCGCGCGTCACGTCGCCCGTGGTGTAGGTCACGTCCACGCCCACGCGCTGCTGCAAGAAGAGCTTCAGAAGCGCCACGGAGGTGTGGGTCTGGTAGCTCACGCGCACGCTCTTGCCGTCGAGCTTGGCCACGGGCAGGCGCGAGAGCAGCAGCACGCTGCGCACGTGGCCGCGGCTGCCGATGGCAAGATCAGGCACGAGGAAGTAGTCGTCGGCCGCCGAGGCGTACTCGAAGGACGAGCAGGCGCTGACGTCGAGCTTGCCCGCGCGGGCGAGCAGGTTCAGCTCCGCAGGGGGCGCGGAGACCACGGAGAGCGGTCCCCGCACGTTGCCGGATTCGATGGGATAGTAGATGGGCAGGACGTTCAGGTAGCTGATCCTGCCGAGCCTGACGGCGGTCTCGCCGGTGTCGTTCATGTACCGTTCTCCGAATGCGGCGGACGCGGTCGCGCCCGCGTGGTTCCCTAGTGTGACGTCCGCAAAATACGCAAAGCCGTATTTTGCGGAAGATCGCTGCGCCGAAAACCGTGGTTTTCTGCTTGCTCACGCCGCCATCGGCGGCGGAACCGTGCATTCGCCCGGTTCATGTGTCGCGTACGACTACTGCGTAGCATATCGACTCTTTTCATGGACGCGACACTAGTCGGCGTACTCGGCTGGCGCGGGGCTGTAGTCCATGAGGCGTCGGCGGGGTTCAAATCCCGCCGCGCGCACCACGCGCCTGATCTCCTCCTCCGAGAGGCGGAAGCGCACTCCGGCCGCGGCCACCACGTTCTCCTCGAGCATGGTGGAGCCGAAGTCGTTTGCCCCGAAGAAGAGGGCCAGCTGGGCCACGCGCGCGCCCATGGTCACCCACGAGACCTGCAGGTTCTCGAAGTTGTCGAGCACCAGACGCGAAACGGCCAGGGTGCGCAGGTACTCCGGCGCGGTCAGGGGGCGGCACTGCGAAAGCGCCGTGTTCTCGGGCTGGAAGGTCCAGGGGATGAAGGCCGTGAAGCCGTGCGTTCGGTCCTGCACCTCGCGCAGGGCCAGCATGTGGTCGATGCGCTCCTCGGGCGTCTCCAGATGGCCGAACATCATGGTCGCGGAGGTGCGCAGCCCCTCCTCGTGCGCCTCTTCCATGACGCGCAGCCATTCGGCGGAGGAGCATTTGTTCGGGGCCACGGCGGAGCGCACGCGGTCCACCAGGATCTCGGCCCCGCCGCCGGGGATGGAGTCCAGCCCGGCGGCCTTCAGGCGCTTCACGACCTCGCGCGTGGAGAGCCCGAAGGTCTTGGCGAAATGGGCGATCTCCGGCGGGGAGAAGGCGTGCACGTGGATGGCGTGCCTCTCCTTGATGCGCGCGAGCATCTCCTCGTACCAGGAGAACGGCAGGTCCGGGTGGTGGCCGCCCTGCATGAGTATCTGCGTGCCGCCGACCGCGATGGTCTCCTCGATCTTTTGGTCGAGTTCCTCCTCGCTCAGCACGAAGCCGCGCTCGTCGCCGGGCCCGGCGAAGTACGCGCAGAACTTGCAGCCGCAGACGCAGACGTTGGAATAGTTGATGTTGCGGTCGACCACGTAGGTCACGACGGGCTCGGGATGGAGCGCCATGCGCCGGGCGTGCGCCAGGTGCGCCAGGGTGTGGAAGTCCTCGCCGAGAGAGAGCGCGACGGCCTCGTCGCGGGAGAGGCGTCCGCCCTCCCGGGCCTTGGCGCGCGCGGCGTCGAGCAGGGCGTTGTCCGGGGCTGTCATCTAGGCGACCTCCTTGGCCGCGGCGTTCTCGCCGCGCTCCGAGAAGCGGGCGCTGCGCTCCACCGGGGTGAAGCCCGCGCCGCGGATCATCTCGTTCAGCTCCTCGCGCGACAGGGAGGCGGCGGAGTCCGCCCCGGCCATGTGGCCGATCTTCTCCTCCACGATGGTCCCGTCCAGGTCGTCGGCCCCGAACCACAGCGCGGTCTGGGCCAGCTTGGTGCCGAGCATGATCCAGTAGGCCTTAAGGTGCGGGATGTTGTCGAGCATGAGGCGGCTTATGGCGATGGTCTTCAGGTCGTCCACGCCCGTGGGGCCGTGCTCCACGCCGAGGAGATTGTTCCTGGCCTGGAACGACAGGGGCACGAAGCAGACGAAGCCGTGGCTTTTGTCCTGCTGGCGGCGCAGCTCGTCCAGGTGCTCCAGGCGGTGGCGCGTGCTCTCGATGTGGCCGTAGAGCATGGTGCAGTTGGTGGGAATGCCGACCTCGTGGGCCTCGCCCGCGATGCGCAGCCATTCCTCGCCCGTGATCTTCTTGGGGCAGATGCGCGTGCGGATCTCGGGCGAGAAGATCTCGGCCCCGCCGCCGGGCATCATGACCAGGCCCGCGTCCTTCAGGCGCAGGAGCACCTCGCGCGTGGAGCAGCCCTCGAGGTGCGCGAAGTGGGCGATCTCGACCAGGGTGAAGCACTTGAGCTCCGCCTCGGGCAGGGCCTTGCCGAGCTCGCGCAGCATCTCCTCGTAGAAGGAGAGCGGGGTCTCGGGATGGCAGCCGCCCACGGCGTGGATCTCGGCCGGGGGGATGCCCTCGCGGGCCTTGGCCAGGATCTCGTCTTGGGAGAGCAGGAACGCGCCCTGCTGTCCCCGCTCGCGCCCGTAGGCGCAGAACAGGCAGCCGTTCACGCAGATGTTGGTGTAGTTGATCTGGCGGTTGACCACGTAATAGGTCTTGTCGCCGTGCAGGCGGGTGCGCACGTGGTGTGCCAGGGCGCCGACCGCGGTGACGTCCGGGCAGGCGAAGAGGCGCTCGCCGTCCTCCATGCTCAGCCGCTCTCCGTCCGCGACCTTGCGCGCGACGTCCGCGAGGCCAAGGGAATCATACCAGTTCATGTCCATAGGGGAGTCATCCGGTTTCGTGAGGTGTGCAGGAACCTAGACCCGGCCGCACGGCTTGTCAACGCAGCCCTCCGAGGCTAGAGGAGGAGACCGGAGGCACAATGCGCACGCTTTCTCTCGCTATTTCCCCTTGCCCCAACGACACCTTCATCTTCCACGCTCTGGTCCACGGCCTGACCACGGCCGACGACCCCGAGACCCCCGGAGAGCCGCTCGGCTTCACGACCTCCCTGCACGACGTGGAGCGGCTGAACGCCATGGCCGCGAACGGCGAGGCCGACGTGGTCAAGATCAGCGTGGCCGCCTACGCCGACTGCGCCGAGGAGTACGTCTCGCTGCGCTGCGGCGGCGCGCTCGGCCGCGGCGTCGGGCCGCTCCTGGTCGCGGGCGGCGCCGCCCGGCCCGAGGACGTCTCCGAGGCGCCCATCGCCATTCCCGGACTGTCCACCACGGCCAGCCTGCTCCTGAACCTCACCGGCCTGTTCCACGGCCCGCGCCTGCCCATGCGCTACGACCTGGTCATGGACGCCGTGGCCTCGGGCGAGGTCGCGGCGGGCGTGCTCATCCACGAGGGCCGCTTCACCTACGCCGAGCACGGGCTGCACAAGGTCGTGGACCTCGGCGCGTGGTGGGAGCAGGCCTTCGAGGTGCCCCTGCCGCTCGGCCTCATCGTGGCCCGCAGGAGCCTCGGCGCGCCGACCATCGCGGCCGTCGAGAAGGCGGTGCGCGCGAGCCTGGCGCATGCCCGAGCGACCCCCGCGGATTCCGCCGCCTGGATCGCGCACAACGCCCAGGAGCTCTCCAAGGACGTGGTGCGAAAGCACATCGAGACCTTCGTCACCGAGTTCTCCGACGACCTCGGCGCCGAGGGCGAGCGCGCCGTGCGCGTGCTCCTGGCCGAGGCCTTCGCCCAGGCCGGACGCGCCATGCCGCAGGCCATCTTTCCCGCCTGAACGGCGGGGCCTGCCCCGCTTCCGGCCACAGATTGGAAGGCCCCGGACAGCAACCGCTGTCCGGGGCCTTCTCTTTTCCCTCTCCGGAGGACCGGAGGGGGAGGGGAGGGGCGGTTTTGCGCTTAAGACCTCTTCCTGCGCCGCGCGGCGACCAGGCCGAGCAGGCCGGAACCGGCGAGGATCAGGGAGGCGGGCTCCGGGGTCGGGGTGGGCGCGTCCGGTGCGAAGGCGCCGGTCAGGAACAGCTCCTCGAAGCCGTCGTTCAGACGCTGCATCCGGAAGTCGGTTTCGAAGATGTAGCCCTTGCCGGTGTACTGGCTGAGGTCCATGGTCGGGGCGTAGACCACGAAGTCCAGCTTGCCGGAGCCCTTGTTGTTGTCCACGGTGTAGGGGCCCTCGGTGATGGTGCCGGGGGAGAGCACCCACTCGGTGGGCTCGAAGATGCCGTCGTTCAGGTTGTCGAAGGCCCAGGAGGCGATGACCGAGTTGGTGTTCGGGTCGACGACGGAGACGTTGCCCACCACGTCGAGGTCTGGCCCGGCGCCGGTCTGGTTCATGTCGAAGTTGAAGACCGGGATGTTGATGTCGGGGCCGAAGGTGTGCAGGTAGTCCACGAGGGTGTCCACGGTGACCGGGCCCTTGACCGAGGCGTTGCCCGCGCCCCAGACGCCCGAGAAGGTGGTCACGCCGCCCGCGGGTGCGTGCAGCGGGTCCTGGAGCACGTAGCCGCCGCCCACGGGGTCGTTGTCCTGGCCCGAGGCGCCGGTGTAGACGAGCACGTCCAGGCCGCCCGTGCCGGTGGGCACGTCGAAGCCCGAGAAGCCCATGGCCGTGAGCAGCTTGGCCGAGTACGAGTAGAACTGGTCGTACTGGTGCGCGTAGATCGTCGGGTCCGGCAGGATGGTGACCGCGGACGCCTGTCCGGCGCCTGCTATGAAGATCCCCAGAGACAAAAGGACTGCTGCGAGCATCTTTTTGAAGGTAGCCATGACATTCCTCCCAGGGTCGGCACGCTTTGGCGGGTATAGTGCAAGGGCCAGGCCGTTAGGGGAACCCATCGGATTTACTGATGCTGAATTTATGTCAGATCTGACATAAGATGGCAAATATGTAATGCCCCACGACAGCCGAAGTCGGAATAGTTGACAGTTGCCGAGGCTCCGGAAGCGACGGCCGGCGGGCACTACCGGCCGTTCGCCCAGTCCGTTTCCAGGTCCTTTGCCCGTTCCCGGACTGCCCTGTCCTGCCCGGCTTTCCGGTCGGAAAGACATCCGCTCCTCTCGTTTACCTTCGTCACGCCGCCGGTCTCTCCCGCGGACGGGCCCGGGGTTTTGCTCCTTCACTTGAGCCGCGATTTCCGTATAAGGGAGGGAGAAAGGCCTTTTTCGGCGGCCGCGCGCGGACCGCGAAAGGCGGCGGCGGGCTGCCCGCAGGAAAGCAGAGAGGAGAGTCCATGACCGAGCGTTTCGACATCGTGGTGCTGGGCGCGGGCCCCGGGGGAGGGGCCGCTGCCGCTGCCTGCATCCGGGCCGGGCTGTCCGTGGCCCTGGTGGAAGACTACGGCTTCGGCGGCACCTGCCCGCTCAGGGGCTGCAATCCCAAGAAGGCGCTGCTCGCCGCGCCCGAGGCCCTGCACCTGGCCGAGGGGCTGCTGGGGAGCGGCGTGGCCGCCCTGCCCGAGCTCTCTTGGCAGGGGATGGCCAGGCTCCGCGCCTCCTTCGTCGACGGCCGCGCCGAGTCCATCCGCGAGGCCTACGCCGAGCTCGGCATCGAGACCGTTTCCGGCCGGGGCCGCTTCATCGACCGCGAGCGCATCGAGGTCGCGCTGCACGAGGGGGGAACGCGCACGCTCGGCTTCGGCCACGCGGTGGTGGCCGTGGGCCAGCGGCCGCGGCCGCTGTCGGAGCCGGGCGCCGGGCTTCTCTCCTCCTCGGACGATTTCCTGGCGCTTCGGAGCCTGCCGCGCCGCCTGGTCTTCGTGGGCGGCGGCTATATCTCCTTCGAGTTCGCCCACGCCGCGCGCCGGGCCGGGGCAGAGGTGGCCATCGTGCACCGCAGCGCGCGTCCGCTGAAGGGCTTCGACCCGGACATGGTCCAGGTGCTGCTCACGGCCACGGCCGAGGCGGGCATCGACGTGCGGCTCGATGCGCCGCTCCACTCCGTTCGGCGGGAGAAGGACGGGCTCGTCGTGCGCGCGGGCAGGGACGGGGCGACCGAGCTCGCCTGCGACATGGCCGTGCACGGCGCGGGCCGCGTGGCAGATCTCGACGGGCTCGGCCTGGACGCCGCGGGGGTGGCCTTCTCGGAACAGGGCATCCGCGTGGCCTCGACCATGCGCTCGGTCTCGAACCCGCACATCTACGCGGTGGGCGACTGCTGCCGCGCCCCCTATCCCCTGACGCCCACGGCGGACATGCAGGGCCGCGTCGCGGCCGCCAACATCGCCGCGGGCGAGGAGAAGGAGGTGGACTACCGGGGGGTGCCGCGCGTCTGCTTCAGCCTGCCGCCCATCTGCGCCGTGGGCGAGAACGAAGAGGAGCTCGTGCAGCGCGGCGTGCCCTTCGAGAAGAAGGAGCACGGCCTTGCGGACAGCTTTTCCTGGAAGCGCCTGGGCCAGCGCCACGCGGCGTCCAAGCTCCTGGTGGAGCCGGGCGGCGGCGCGGTGCTCGGCGCGCATATGGTCGGACACGGGGCCGAGGAGCTGGCCAACCTTTTCGCCCTGGCCGTGCGGCAGCGCATCCCCGCGCGGGAGCTGGCGCGCCTCCCCCTGGCCTATCCCACCCTGGGCTACTACCTGCGCTACATGGTCGGCTAAGGCCGAGCCGTGCCCGCCTCGGTTCCGTCCTGCGGGGCCTTGGCGGACCCGGCGGGCGTCTTGTCCGGGGCGGCACCTGCCGCGGCGCCGCCAGGCGCGGCCGTGGGGCCCGCGGCAGAGGCCGTCGGAAGGGGCTGCAGCAGCTCCTCGCTCGGCGGCACGCCGAACCACTTGGCGTACAGGCGCACGTAGGCGCCGTCGGACATGGCCCTGTCCAGCCCCTGGTTCAGCGCGGTGAGCAGGCCCGTGCGCCGACGGTTCAGGGCGTAGTAGAGCGGGCCCTGGTAGATGGGCTCGCCGATCTGGCGCACCGTGGTCCGTTGCGCCGGGGTCAGGGCCGCCCAGGCGGACTTGCCCGTGCCGCAGAAGGCCTCGGCCTGCCCGTCGAGCATGGCGTGCAGGGCGTCGAGTTCGGTGGGGTAGAAGACCGGGGCGAGGCCGTCGCGCGCGAGCAGTCCCTTGGTGAAATCGGCGCCGCGCTCGAGCGCCACGTGTCTGTCCGCGAGATCCGCGATCGTCTGGTAGGGGGAGTCCAGGCGCACCAGCAGGACCGTGCGCACGGCCGCGAAGGGCAGGCGGCTGAAGAGCACGCGCTCCTCGAGCCCGGGCGTGCGCGCGAGCCCGGCCACGATGTCCGCCATGCCCGTCTCGAGCATCTTCTGCGCCTCTTCCCAGCGCGCGGCCACTGCCTCCACGTGGTATTGCGTCCCGGCCAGGGCCTCCTGCAGGAGGTCCAGGGCGAAGCCCCCCGGCCGCCCCTCCTCCATGAGCGTGTAGGGCGCGTGCTGGGGATCGAAGGCGAAGATCACCGTCTCGACCGCGAAGGCGCGCGGGACGGCGACAAGCACGAAGATGACGGCGAAGAGCCGGACGGCGCGATGCATCTGTTCCTCCACTTGGCTCGCCATATGCAGTATGCATTCTAGCACGAAGTGCGGCGGGAGGGGAGTGGCCAGGCCCCTCCCTCGTCCGGGGCGACGGAAAATATCTGCGATTCCGACTTGAAAACGCCACGAATGCACGTCATTACACAGCAAGTATGCGACGCCCTATAGGCTCATCGAAAGCGAACGACCAGTGAGGACGGAGCAATGACCCCTGAACAGAAGAACAGCATCAGAAGGACCCTCGAGGCCAAGCTCGACGAACTGCTCGCCATCTCGCCCGCCGAGACCTCGGCGGAGACCTGCGCGGACGAGAACGAGTACGCTTCCAGGCTTTCCGAGCAGAGCCTGAACGTGGCCCTGCGCGAGCGCGAGGCCCGCGCCGTGAAGGAGGTCCGCGAGGCCCTGGCGCGCCTGGACTCCCCGGACTTCGGCATCTGCGAGGAGTGCGAGGACGACATCGGCACGGCGCGGCTTGCGGCGCGGCCCACGGCCACGCTCTGCGTGCACTGCCAGGCCAGGCTCGAGAAAGGCCTGGCCTTCGCCATTTAAGAAGGCCCGCGCGCGGTACGCGTCGGCGTATCGCACGGCCTCGACCGCTTTGCCGGTGACGCTGCTTCCGGCCCGCTCCCGCCGCAGCCGCGGCAGGGCCGGACGTCTCGTCCGGTCTTTACGCCGCTGCCTGCCCGCGCGGGCGAGGCCGCAGGGCTGCCGACGCCGTGCGCCCTGCCCGCAACCCGGGCAGCTTCACCGCTCCCTTTTCCGGGGCGGCAGGGGCCGCTCGCCGCTTTTTCCAAAACGATTCCCGGTCTGAAAAAGACCGACGAGGCGTCCGGGGTTTCGCGACATGCATCCGTCTCCCTGCGTCATCCACCGGCCATGTTCGCCGTCCGTTCGCCCATCCCCGCATCCTCGCGCCCGGCCGCGAAGGAAAAGGTCATTCCGCCAAGCTCGCCCACCGCCTTCACGCCGTCCTCGGCGGCGAGGCGATGATCCCTGCGGCGTGGCCCTTTCGTGGAGCCGGCCGCGACCTTGCGCAACGGGGGGAGGGCCTGGCGGCCCGGGAAAGGCGAAAAAAGAATTCGAGCGTTGTTTGACAAAATTGTGTCAGCTTGCTCCGCTGCG
This sequence comes from Desulfovibrio sp. X2, assembly GCF_000422205.1. NCBI lineage: Bacteria > Pseudomonadati > Thermodesulfobacteriota > Desulfovibrionia > Desulfovibrionales > Desulfovibrionaceae > Desulfovibrio > Desulfovibrio sp. X2. The sequence continues at coordinate 37,818 of NZ_ATHV01000014.1, read as the reverse complement.
GGAGGCTGGCCGGCGAACGATAGTCGGCATTCAGACTGATCGGTCGATCAATGTTCTGCATAACCCCCTGCGGGTAACAGTCTTGTCGTATTGCCAGCCCTGGGCTTCGCGACTATGCCGACATGAAGAACGGTTTTGTGCCGGTCTTTTAACTTGACTGTCAATTGAATTATGTTACCTTCCGAATCGACGCTGCGGCCGGTCCGACCGGTCGAGGCGATTCCAAAGTGCGGGAGGATTGCCATGTCAGACAACCCAAATCGCACCCTCAGGGAAAAGGCGGCGGGCGACGCTCTCATGGAGCTGGCCCGGCAGCAGAATGACCGCGCGGTCCAGATGAACCAGCTGGCGCGCGACGTCATCCGACAAAACCGCTACCTCACCGGCGAACTGTCCAAGAAGTAGGGTCCCTCGACCGGGGCCGTTGCCGCGCCTGGCCTGTGGCCTGCGCGGCGCACCGGGACCATGCGTCCTGCGGTCCTTCGCGCCCTTGCGGCGCGGGACCGGACAGCGGACGCGCGCGCTCCCCGCTCCGGCTCGCCTGCAATCCCCTTCCCTGAGCACGGCGGGCTTGCCCCTCGCGGGCAAGTCCGCTAGGTCGTGAGTCGTCCGCGCGCCGTATCTCCGGCGCGCGGCAAACTCGCGCACCTGCGACGTGTGCTGGGGACAGACATGGACCTGAACGCCTTCTTCAGCGCCGAGGTCAAGACCGCGCTCGGCTGCACCGAGCCCGGCGCCGTGGCCCTGGCCGCCGCCGCTGCCGCCGCCCGCCTGGGCGAACCCGCGCGGCGCATCCACCTCCGCCTTTCCGCCAACATCTTCAAGAACGGCAAATCCGTCGGCATCCCGGGCACGGGCGGCCTTGCGGGCAACCTCGCGGCTGCCGCCCTGGGCGCGCTCGCGGGCGACGCCGAGGCCGGGCTCGAGGCCCTGCGCAACATCACCGAGGACGACGTGGCCCTGGCAGCCGCGCTCTGCGACGCGGGCGCCGTGAGCCAGGAGATCGTGCAGGACGTGCCCGTGGTCTATGCCGAGGTGGAGCTCGTCGGCGACACGCGCCGGGCCCTTGCCGTGGTCGCGGGCCGCCACGACCACCTGGCCGAGGTGCGCCTGGAGGGCGAGGTCGTGTTCCGCGCCGCGGACGCGCACGCCGCCGACCATCTCCCCCCCTATCTCGCGGACCTGCAGCGCGCCGCCTTCGACGACCTCTGGACCTTCGCCTCCGAGGTGGACGAGGAGCTGGCCGACTTCCTGCGCAGCGGCGCCGAGCTGAACACGGCCGTGGCCGCGATGGGGCTGGCCGAGCCCCACGGCCTGGGCGCGGGCCATACCCTGGCCGCCTTCGCGCGCGAGGACGACCTGGGCGCGCGCATCAAGGCCGCGACCACGGCCGCGGCCGACGTGCGCATGGCAGGCGCCCGGCAGGCCGTGATGAGCAGCGCGGGCTCGGGCAACCACGGCCTGACCGCGATCATCCCGCCCGCCCTGGCCGCCGCGGCCTGGAGCAGGAGCCCGCGCGAGCTGGCCGAGGCCCTGGCGCTCTCCCACCTCGTGACCGGGGCCATCAAGGCCCGCACCGGGCGGCTCACGCCCATCTGCGGCTGCGCCGTGGCCGCGGGCGCGGGTGCCGCAGCGGCCCTGGTGCGCCTGGCGGGCGGCAGCGCCGCGCAGGCGGAGCAGGCCGTGGCCCTGGTGCTGTCCTCGGTGCTCGGCATGATCTGCGACGGGGCCAAGGCGGGCTGCGCGCTCAAGGTGGGCACGGCCGCGGCCGAGGCCTGGGGCGCGCATCTCCTGGCGCTGCACGGCCCGGCCATGCGCGGGGCCGAGGGCGTGGTCGACCCCGACTTCCGCCGCACCTCGCAGGCGCTCGGCGAACTCTCGAGCATGGGCTTCGCGGCCGTGGACGTGGCCGTTCTCAGGCTTTTGCAGCGCTAGGGGACTATTCGAGGGAGAGCGAGCCGAAACCCGTGTCTTTCGGCGAAGCGGTCCTCCGCAAAATACGGCTTCGCGTATTGTGCGGACGTCACGTCAATGCAGGGCGGCCAGGGCGCTGATGACCGGCGAGGGCACGATCCCGAGGAGCAGGATGAGGAACGCCACCAGGACCAGGGCCACGCCGCCCGAGGCCGTGGTGGGCAGGCCCTTGGCGGACGCTTCCTCGGCGGGGCGCATGTACAGCGCCGCGAGCAGGCGCAGGTAGTAGCCCATGGAGATGACGGCCGTGAGCACGCCGAGCGCCGCCAGGATGGTGTAGCCCGCGCGCAGCGTGGCCGCGAAGAGCAGGAACTTGCCCACGAACCCGCCCGTGGGCGGCAGTCCGGCCAGGGCCAGGATCGAGAAGGCGAAGATCCCGGCCGTGAAGGGCCTGGCGTAGCCGAGCCCGGAAAAATCCCCGAACTCGTTCAGATCACCCTCGCGCGGCGAGAGCAGGCCGAGCCCGCCGAACGCGCCCAGGTCCATGAGCGCGTAGACCGCGCTGTAGAACATGATCGGCCCGGGCCCGGCCGCGGGCACGGCGAGCAGGGCCATGAGCAGGTAGCCCATCTGGGCCACCGAGGAATAGGCCAGCATCCGCTTGACCCTGCCCTGCGCGAGCGCGCCGAGGTTGCCGCCCGCCATGGTCGCGGCCGCCAGCACCCAGAGCACGAGCGCGAGCCCGTCCCACATGCCCCCCTGGCCCTGCACCGCGAGCCGCAAAAGCCCCGCGAACACGCCCACCTTGGAGGCCGTGGAGAGGAAGGCCGTGACCGGCGCGGGCGCGCCCTCGTAGACGTCCGGCGTCCAGAGGTGGAAAGGCACCAGGGAAAGCTTGAAGCCGAGCCCGGCGAGCAGGAAGCCGAGGCCCAAAAGCCCCGTGCCGCTCATGGGCTGCGAGAGCCCGGCCGCGATTTCGGCCGTGCCCGTGGCCGCGTAGAGCAGGGCGATGCCGAAGAGCAGCACCGCGCTGGCCACCGCGCCCATGACGAAGTACTTGACCGCCGCCTCGCCGCTCTTCGGATCGCCCCGCCGCGCGGCGATGATCACGTAGAGCGGGATGGAGAGCGTCTCCAGGCCCAGGAAGAAGATCACCCAGTTGACCGCCTGCGCCAGGAGCATGGCCCCGAGCGCGGCCAGGAGCACCAGGGCGTAGGGCTCGTCCTCCTCGAAGCCCCGCTGCCGGGCGTAGTTGGCCAGGAAGAGCAGGGCCGTGAAGGTGAGTCCCGTGAGCAGCACGAGGTAGAAGCGGGCGTAGGGGCCGCTGTCGAGCATGGCCGAAAGGCCCGAGGCGTCGGGGATCGCGCCGCCGGTGAGCGCGGGCAGGGCCAGGGCCGCGCCGCAGGCCAGCAGGGCCGAGGCGGCGGAGAGGACGAAGAGCGTGCGCACCGGCCGCGTGCGCCAGAAGGCCCCGGCCGTGAAGACGGCCAGCGCCCCGCCCGCGAGCAGGAGGTGCGGCAGGAGCAGCAGCCACAGGCTCGGCGCCTGCCCCGCAATTTGCCCAGCCATCTGGCCCGCCAACTGGCCTGTAAGAGGCCCCATCGCCTGTCCTATCGTCTGGCCGGTCATGCGGCCCTCCTTGTCCTTTCGCTGCGGCGTCCGTCCATTCCTCTCCCTCCCCTAGCGCAGGCCCAGGAGCCCGCCGATCGGCCCGTGCAGGAGCTCGAGCGCGCCCGAGGGGGCGAGCCCCAGGTAGAGGGTGGACAGGGCCAGGGGCACCAGGATGGCCGTCTCGCGCGCGCTCAGGTCGGGCAGCGCGGCCAGGGCCGCGCTGCGGCCTCCCGGCTCTCCGAAGAGCGTGCCCTGCACGAGCCGCAGCACGTAGACCAGGGTGAAGACCATGCCCGCGAAGGCGAAGACGGCGGCCACGGGGCGCACCTGATACGAGCCCACGAGGATGAGCAGCTCGCTGACGAAGTTGCCCAGGCCAGGCAGCCCTGCCGAGGCCAGGCAGAAGAGCAGGAAGAAGGCGCTGAACACGGGCATGCGCTTCCACAGCCCGCCGAAGTCCGACATCTCGCGGCTGTCCGTGCGCTCGGCCAGCATGCCTACCATGATGAACAGCGCGCCCGTTGTCAGGGCGTGGTTGACCATCTGCAGCACCGAGCCCGCCAGGGAGATGCGGTCCCACACGGCCACGCCGAGCACGATGAGCCCCATGTGGCCGATGCTCGAATAGGCGATCAGGCGCTTCACGTCGGTCTGCGCCAGGGCGATCCAGGAGACGTAGAAGAGCCCGCCCACGCCCAGCACCACGAGGAGCGTGGCGCTTGCGGCCGAGGCCTGGGGGAAGAGCGGGAAGGCCCAGCGCACCAGGGCGTAGGCGCCGGTCTTCAGCAGCACGCCCGCCAGGATCAGGCTGCCCGCGGTGGGGGCCTGGGTGTGGGCGTCCGGCAGCCAGGTGTGCACCGGCACGATGGGCATCTTGATGGCGAAGGCCAGGAGGAAGGCGGCGAAGAGCCAGGCTCCGGCCGCGCCCGTGGCCGGGGAGGCCAGCAGAGCGGGCAGGGCGAAGGTGTAGTCGCCCGTCTGCGCGCCGTGCGCGAGGTACAGGCCGATGACCGCCAGCAGCATGAACAGGCCGCCCGCGATGCTGAAGAGGAAGAACTTGAGCGCCGCCTCCCTGCGCCTCTCGTGGCCCCAGATGCCGATGAGGAAGAACATGGGCACCAGCTGGACCTCCCAGAAGAGGTAGAAGAGGAAGAGGTCGCGCGCCAGGAACACGCCCATGGCCGAGGTCTGGGTGAAGAGCAGGAAGGCGTGGTAGCTGGCGGTCCTGCGCGTGATCTCGCGCCAGGAGACCAGCACCGCGAGCACGCCCAGGAAGGCGGTCATGACCACCAGCAGGTAGCTCAGGCCGTCCAGGGCCAGGGTGTAGCGGATGCCGAAGCGGGGGATCCAGGCGAAGTCCTCCGCCAGGACCGCGCCGCCGCCCCCCGCGAGGGCGCCGAAGAGGTCGCCGTAGCACGGCAGCAGCGCCACCAGGGCGAGGTCCGCCAGGGCGACGAGCAGGCAGAGGATGCGGCACAGGTCCGGCCGGTCCTTGAGCGGCAGGGCCGCGATGCCTCCCAGGAGGGGGAGGAAGGTCACTGCCGAGAGCAGGGGGAAGGCATTGGCCGCGGCCGAAGCGATCATATGACCCTCCCGGCCAGGGCGGCGAGGATGAAGGCCAGCCCCAGGAGCAGCATGGCCAGATAGTACGACAGGCGGCCCGTGGCCCAGGGGCGCACGGCCCGGGCCGCGAGCACGGCCAGGCGGCCCGTGCCCTCGGCCGCGGCGTCCACGCCGCGCTCGTCCGTGCCGCGCATGACCGGGGCCATGGCCAGGTAGGGCCGGGCGATCAGGTTCCGGTAGAGGCCGTCCAGCCCCAGGCCGCGCTCGGCAAAGGCGCGCAGCCCGCCCTCGGAGGGCGCGGTGCGCGCGGCGCGCGGGCCGAAGAGATGCCAGGCCGTGAGGATGCCCGCGACGACGAGGAGCGTGTCCAGGCCGTCCACCACGAGCGCGGGAGACAGGCCGAGGACCGACGCGCCCGCGGCGTGGGGCAGTCCGCCGCCTATCACGCGGTCGAGCCAGCCGTGCTCGGGCAGGTTCAGCACACCGCCGACCACGGAAAGGACGGCCAGGGGCCAGAGCACGTGGGTCATGCCGCCCGGGATCTTCTGCGCCTCGCGGCCGGGCGACAGGGCGGGCGTGCCGGTGAAGGCCAGGAAGAAGAGGCGGAAGGTGTAGACCGCGGTCAGGAAGGCCGCCGCCGTGCCCATGAGCCAGAGCAGGGTGTAGGCCCCGCCGCCCGTGCTCGCGTAGTCGAAGCAGGCCAGCAGGATGCCGCCCTTGCTGAAGAAGCCCGAGACCGGCGGCACGCCCGCGAGCGCCAGGCAGCCGCAGAGGAAGACCCAGTAGAGCCAGGGGAGCGCGGTGCGCACCCGGCGGCCCATGCGGAACACGTCGTGCTCCTCGTGCAGGGCCTGGATGACGCAGCCCGCGCCCATGAAGAGCAGGGACTTGAAGAAGGCGTGGCTGAGCAGGTGGAACATGGCCCCGCTGACCGTGCCCGCGCCGATGCCGAGGAACATGTAGCCCACCTGGCTGATGGTGGACCAGGCCAGGATGCGCTTGATGTCGCGCTGGCCGAGCGCGGCGCAGGACGCGAACAGGGCCGTGAACGCGCCCACGGCCGCGACGCAGAGCAGGGCCGTGTGCGAGAGGGCGAGCAGCGGGAAGAGGCGCATGAGGAGGTAGACGCCCGCCGTGACCATGGTCGCGGCGTGGATGAGCGCCGAGACCGGGGTCGGGCCCGCCATGGCATCCGGCAGCCAAACGAGCAGCGGCATCTGCGCCGACTTGCCCGTGGCGGCCCACAGCAGCAGGAGCCCCAGCAGGGTCGCCGTGCCCGGGGTGAGCAGCGCCGCGCCGGTCCCGGAAACTCCGGCGACGATGCGCGCGATGGAGGGCGTGCCGAAGACGGACACGAGCACGGCGATGGCCACGAGGAAGGCCACGTCGCCGATGCGCGTGAGGATGAAGGCCTTGCGCCCGGCCCGCGTATTGGCGTCGTCCAGGTACCAGAAGCCGATCAGCGCGTAGGAGCAGAAGCCCACGCCCTCCCAGCCCAGGAAGAGGAAGACCAGGTTGTCGGCCAGGGTGATGACCAGCATGAAGAAGACGAAGAGGTTCAGGTAGCAGAAATAGCGCACGTAGCTTTCGTCCTCGCGCATGTACCAGGCCGAGTAGACGTGGATGATCAGCGAGACGAAGGTGACCATCACGGCCATGAGCCCGGAGAGCGGGTCGAGGAGCACGTCCATGGCCGCGGAGAAGGAGCCGACCGAGAACCAGGGCAGGAGCGTCAGGGCGCTCTCGCGGCCCCAGTTCATGGACAGGACGGCCACGGCGGCGCAGAGGCTGCCGAATACGGCCAGGCAGGCCAGGGCCTGCGCCGTGCGGCGCGGCACGCCCCGGGCGAACAGGGCCTGCCATGCGGCGCCGAGCAGGGGGAAGAGGAGCACGAGGGCGACGGCGGTCTTCACGGCTACCCCTTCAGCTCGCTGTAGGCGTCGGCGTCCAGGCTGCCGGTGCGCCGTCTGAGGTGGACGATGAGGGCCAGGCCCACCGCGACCTCGGCCGCGGCCACGCCCATGATGAAGAGCACGAAGGCCTGCCCGTCCAGGGCGTTCCAGCGCAGGGCCGCGCCCGTCAGGGCGATGCCCGCGGCGTTCAGCATGACCTCCACGCCGAGCAGGATCATGACCAGGTTGCGCCGCACCACCGCGCAGAGCGCGCCCATGAGGAAGAGGATGCCCGCGAGGATCAGCACGTGCTCGAGGGGAACGATCATCGCGTCTCCTCCTTTTTCGCATCCGGTTCTGCACCCGGCTGTGCATCCGCTTCCGCGTCCGGGGCCTCGCTCGCCGTGCCGTCGACCTCCGCGGGCCGCGGCTTCTCGGGCGCCTCGTGCCTCGCGTCCCGGCCCAGGTAGTAGGCCCCGGCCAGGCCGATGAAGAGCAGGAAGGAGACGACCTCCACCGCGAGCCAGTACCGGTCGTAGACGAAGCGGCCGAGCTCGCGCGGCGCGGCCATGGCCATGGCCATGGGCTTGCCCGCGCCGGGCCCGGAGAGGATGAGGGCCGCGCCGGAGATGACGATGGAGACGGCCAGGACGGCCGGGAAGATCCACTGCTGGGGAGAAAGTCCCTCGTGCGCCGCGTCCTTGGGCTGCATGAACATGACGATGAAGAGGAAGAGGACCATGATCGCGCCCGCGTAGATGATGACCTCGAAGGCCGCGAGCAGGGGCGCGCCGAGCAGGTAGAAGAGGAGTCCCGTGGCCACGAAGGCGTTGACCAGGTAGATCACGCCGTGCATCAGCGTGCGCCGCGTGAGCGCCATGGCCGTGGCCGCGAGGATCACCGCCCCGAGCACGTAGAAGAGCAGCGCGTACAGGCTCATGGCCGCTCTCCGGTGTATGTTGCGCGCGTCATGGACATGCTTTCCGGATCCCTCAGGGCAGGTTGCTCTTGATGTTCACGGGCACGCTCTCGTTCTCGTGCGTGCCCTTGGGCGAGGTCGCGGCCACGCCCGCCACCTTGTAGAAATCGTAGTCCTGGTTCTTGCCGCCGTGGTCCACCAGCAGGTCCTCCTTCTCGGCCACCAGCTTCAGGATGTCGTCGCTGCAGAACTCGAAGTCGGGGGTCAGCTGGATGGCCAGGGTGGGGCAGGCCTCCTCGCACAGGCCGCAGTAGATGCAGCGGCCGAAGTTGATGCGGAACCAGCGGGCGTAGCGCCGCCCGTTCTCGCGCTCGGCCGACTCCATGGAGATGCAGTTCACCGGGCAGGCGCCGGAGCAGAGGTAGCAGGCCACGCAGCGCTCGCTGCCGTCCGGGCTGCGGGTGAGGATGATGCGGGCGCGCGAGCGCTCGGGCAGCGGCCGCCTGTACTCCGGGTACTGCTCGGTGATGGGCTTCCTGAAGAGATGGCGCAGGGTGGTGGCGTAGGCCGAGGCGATCCCGCCCGCGCCTTCCGCGATCTCCCGCAGCGTCTCCCTGATCCCGTTGTGCTTCATCTCGTTCATGTCGTCTTCATCCATCCGGAAATATCAGGAAATCATCCCCAAAGGACCATGCCCAGGCCCGTGAGCACGATGTTCACCAGGGCCAGGGGGGTGAGCACCTTCCAGCCCAGGTGCATGAGCTGGTCGTAGCGGAGCCTGGGCAGGCTCGCGCGCGACCAGACCAGGAAGAAGGGCACCACGGCCGCCTTCAGGAGCAGCCAGACGAAGGGCGGCAGGAACGGCCCGCGCCAGCCGCCCAGGAAGAAGACCGCGAGCAGCAGGCCGAGGGCGAACATGTTCAGGTACTCGCCCACGAAGTAGAGGGCGAAGCGCATGCCGCTGTACTCGGTGTGGTAGCCCGCCATGAGCTCGTTCTCGGCCTCGGGCAGGTCGAAGGGCACGCGCTTGGACTCGGCCAGGGCGCTTATGAAGAAGATGGCGAAGGCGAGCGGCTGCATGAGGATGAAGGGGCAGCTCGCCTGGGCGTTGACGATGTCCACGAGGCTCAGGGAGCGCGAGAGCATGACCACCGGCACCAGCGAGAGGCCGAGGGAGAGCTCGTAGCTGATCATCTGCGCGCCGCCGCGGATGGCCCCGAGCAGGCTGTACTTGGAGTTGGAGGCCCAGCCGCCGAGCACCACGCCGTAGACGCTGTAGGAGGACAGCGCCAGCACGAAGAGGAGCCCGACGTTCAGGTCCGAGATGACCAGGGGGACGGCATGGCCCATGACGGTGAGCGTGTCGCCGAAGGGCACCACGGCGAAGGTCAGCAGGGCCGTGACCGTGGGCAGGGCCGGGGCCAGCAGGAAGAGCACGCGGTCCGCGCCCTCGGGGATCAGGTCCTCCTTGAGCAGCATCTTCACGCCGTCCGCCATGGGCTGGAGCAGGCCGAAGGGGCCCACGCGGTTGGGGCCGTAGCGCAGCTGGAAGCGGCCGAGCAGCTTGCGCTCGAAGAGCACCAGATAGGCCGCCGCGCCCAGCGCCACGCCGAGCACCACGGCCATCTTGAGCAGCAGCAGGCCGAATCCGGCCAGGAACACGGCGAGCGTCTCGTTCATGACTGCGCCTCCGCGCCCGCGGGCGCCTCGTGTTCCTTCCAGATGCGGTGCAGGGCCACGCGGACCGCGTCCGCCCCGGCCACGTGCCAGCCCGCCTCGGGCCTGCGCGGCAGCACCAGCGTGCCGCGCGCCATGGACCTGGCGGTCCTGAGCACGGCCCGCACCACGCCGCCGTCCATGGGCAGCACCACGTCGTCGCCGTCCGTGAGGTGCAGTTCCGCGGCGTCCAGCTCGTGCAGCCGGGCCGCGGGCGCCGGGACGAGCCCGGCGAGGCTCGGCGAGCGCCGGGAGAGTTCTTCCGTGCCGAAAGTCTGCTCCACGAAGAGCACGTCGGCCAGGGGGTCGGCCTCGGGTTCCGGATCGGCGGGCGCGAGCTCCGGCGGAGGCGGGGGCGTGTCGTCGTCGCAAAGCTCCGCGCGCGTGCCCGGCGCGGTCGCGGCCAGCGCGGGCGAGGCGGCGGCCACGGCCTGCCAGGGATCGGCCGCGAGCGCGGCCCAGCGCTCCGTCTCGGCCCCGCCTCCGGAGCCGTGCGCCGTGGCGAGGCGGTTGCCGAGGGCGGCCAGGAGCTCCCAGGCGGGCCTGGCGTCGCCGCCCGCGACCGCGTGCGTGAAGACGCGCTCCGGGTGGCTGCCGCCCGTGGCCTGGGCCAGGGGCATGCCCGGGCCGTGCACGCGCCGCGCCTGCTGCAGGCGGCCCTCCTGGTTCAGGAAGGAGCCGCCGCACTCGAACACGCTTTGCGTGGGCAAAAGGACGTGCGCCGCATCCGCAAGCTCGCCCGGCAGGCAGTCCAGGACCGCGAGCAGGTCGAGCCTTCCGAGCGCGGCCGCAAGCCGCGCCTTGTCCGGAAAGGTCGAGAAGGGATCGGCCTCGCAGACCACGAGCCCGCGCACGCGGCCCGCCTCCACGGCGTCGAGGACCTCCTCGACGCTGAGGCCGTCGCCCGCGCGGTCCAGCACGGCCGCGCCCATGGCGTCGGCCCCGGACAGCACGGGGAAGAGCCCGGCCCGCTCCCGGCCCTGGGCCAGGAGGCGCGCGAAGGCCGCGGCCATGGCCATGGTCGCCGGTCCGGCCACGTCCGTGCCGCAGACGACGACGGGGAATTTCGCCTCGCCCAGGAACTCGGCCGCCGCGGCGAAGGCCTCCACGTCCGCGTCCTCCGGGGGCACCTCGGGCAGGGCGTCCCATAAGGAGGCCCAGGCGCCGTCTTCGGGGCGCGGCAGCGCGGCCCGGCACAGGGCCGCCAGCGCCGCGTCGAGCTGGGCGCGCCGCACGGGCAGGTGCGTGAAGGGCAGGGGCAGGGCCACCGGGCGCGGGTCCAGCACCGCGACCTTGGCGCCGCCGCGCGAGGCCCGGCGCATGGCCAGGGCCAGCATGGGCGCCTCGCAGAGCGGGTCCACGCCCACGGCCAGGATGGCGTCGGCCTTGGACATCTCGTTCTGGCACACGGCCAGGGAGGGCGCGAGCGCTGCGGCGGCCGCGCGGCTTGCCTCGGCGGCGCGGGCGTGGGGGAAGAACGCGGGCGAGGCCCAGCCCTGGGCCGAGGCCAGGTGTGCGAGCACGGCCAGGCTCTCCAGGCTCGCGCGCGGCGAGGAGAGGCAGGCCATGCTGTCCGGCCCCGCGGCCACGCGCAGGGCCATGATGCGGCGCGAAAGCTCGTTCAGCGCCTCGTCCACGGTCGTTTCGGCGCCGTTCACGCGGGCGCGGCGGGGCCTCTCGGGCAGGTTGGCGTACTCGTGGCCGTAGCGGCCGCGGTCGCAGATGAAGTGGCCGTTGACCTCGGGCGAGCGCCGGGCCTCCAGGCGGATGAGCTGGTGGTAGCGGGCCCCGGCCGTGGTCGCGCAGCCGAGCGAGCAGGACAGGCAGAGCGAGGCCGCGCGCTCGAGGTCCCAGCGCCGGGCCTTGTAGCGCGAAGGCTTGTCCGTGAACACGCCCGTGGGGCAGACGTCCACCAGGTTGCCCGCGAACGGGCTCTCGAACGGGCCCTCCTCGAAGCGGCCGTAGTAGACGTTGCGGCCGATCCTGAGCGCCCCGAAATCGTAGGCCCCGGCGTACTCCTGGTAGAAGCGCACGCAGCGGTAGCAGTGGATGCAGCGGTTCATCTCGTGCTGGATGAGCGGCCCCAGGTACTGGTCCGGGAAGGTCCGCTTGGCGCCCCTGTAGCGGCGCCTGGAATGGCCCGCGGCCACCGTGGTGTCCTGCAGGTGGCAGTGGCCGCCCTCGTCGCAGACCGGGCAGTCGTGCGGGTGGTCCATCATCAGCCACTCGGCCACGTAGCTCCGGAAGCGCATGGCCTGCGGGTGGTCCGTGGAGACGACCATGCCGTCGGCGGCCGCGAGCATGCAGCTCATCTGCAGCCCCTTCTGCCGCGCGTTGGCGGCCTCGAGGACCATGACCGCGCACATGCGGCAGGCGCCCACCGGCCCGAGCGCCTCGTGGTAGCAGAAGCGGGGGATGACGATGCCGAGCCGCTCGGCCGCCTCGATGACCGGGATGCCGGGTTCGACCGTGATGGTCAGGCCGTCGATGGTGAGCGTGGGCACGGCTCAGCCCTCCTGCCTGCGGGTCGAGAGGTCGCAGCCTTCCCGGGCGGCCGGGTCCTCGGCGTCCGTGGACGGGGCCGGGGCCGAAAGGCAGCGCGCCGAGGCCGAGAAGGGGCAGCCCTTGATGCGGATGTGCTCGCGCACCTCGTCCTCGAAGTAGCGCAGGAGCCCCTCCACGGGCGCGGCCGCGCCGGGCGCGAAGGCGCAATAGGAATAGCGCATCAGGTCCAGGGTCTCGCGCAGGAGTTCGATGTCGCGCTCCTCGCCCTCGCCCTGCTCGATGCGCCAGAGGACCTCCTGGATGAAGGGCAGCCCCTCGCGGCAGGGGGTGCACCAGCCGCAGGACTCGCGCACGAAGAAGCCGATCAGGTTCAGGCAGGCGCCCACGAGGCAGGTCTCCTGGTCGAAGACCACGATGGAGGCCGTGCCGAGCCGCTGCCCGGCCTTCTTCATGGCGTCGAAGTCCATGGGCACGTGCAGCAGCGAGGCGGGCATGAGGCCGGAGGAGGCGCCGCCGGGCAGGCAGGCCTTGAAGTCCTTGCCGGGCAGCATGCCGCCGCCGTGCTCGAAGATGATGTCGCCCAGGGCCGTGCCCATGGGCAGCTCGTAGCAGCCGGGCGCGCCGACCATGCCGCTCACGCAGTAGAGCTTCGTGCCGTCGCCCTCGGGCGTGGCCGCCAGGCTCTTGAACCAGGGCACGCCGTTCTTCAGGATGTGCGGCACCGAGGCCAGGGTCTCCACGTTGTTGACCACCGTGGGCCTGCCCCACAGCCCCGTCTCGGTGAGGTGCTCGCCGACCTTGATGGGGTTCGGCCTCTTGCCCTGGATGGCGTTCACCTGGGCCGAGGCCTCGCCGCAGATGTAGCGGCCCGCGCTGCGGTGCACGTCGATGTCGAAGCTGAAGTCGCTGCCCAGGATGTTCCTGCCCAGGAACCCGGCCTCGCGGGCGATGGAGAGTTCGCGCTCGAGCACCTTGGCGTCCTGCTCGTAGGAGGGGCGGATGAAGAAGATGCCGTGGCAGGCCCCGACCGCGTAAGCGGCCAGGATGATGCCCTCGACGACCAGGTGCGGGTCCGTGTTCACCAGCACGCGGTCCTTGAAGGTTCCCGGCTCCATTTCGTCCGTGTTGGGCAGGATGTAGCGGGGGCCTCCGTCGCCGTGCACGCTGCCCCACTTGCGGCCCGTGGGGAAGCCCGCGCCGCCCCGGCCGCGCAGCCCGGACTCGGTGACGATGCGCACCACGTCCCCGGGCGTCCTGTTCTTCACCGCGTCGATCAGGGCCTCGTAGCCGCCGCTCGCGCGGTACTCGTCGAAGGTGGCCGCGCGCCCCTCGCGCCTGTTCTTGAAGAGGACGAGTTCGCTCATGGCATCACCTGCACAGCACCCTGGACTCTTCGTCGTAGTTCTCGCGCAGATGCGCGATGATGTCGTCGATCTTTTCCGGGGTCAGGCGGCCGTAGAAGCGACCGTTGACGAGCATGGAGGGCGCGTTGTGGCAGTCCCCGATGCAGGCCGTGGGCATGATCGTGAACATGCCGTCCTCGGTGGTCTCGCCTACGCGCACGCCGAGCTTGGAGCAGAGGTGGTCGAAGATCAGGGAGGCGTTGTGCATCCAGCAGACCACGCCGTCGCAGACGTGGATCACGTAGCGGCCGATGGGCTCGCGGTAGAGGTAGTCGTAGAAGGTGGCCAGCTCCTCTATCTGCAGCGGCGCCAGGCCCATGATCCGCGCGGCCTCGCGCACGGCCGTGTCCGAGAGGTAGCCGTAGTGGTTCTGCAGGATGTAGAGCACGTCCACGATCTTCTCTTTGGGCTCGTCCGTCGCCCCGATGATGGCGAGCAGCCGCTCCTCGAGCTCCGGGGTCAGCGGGTCGTTCGGCTGCGCCGGCAGCACGCACATGGGCGGATTCTGGGTCGTTTCCTGGTCGTTCACCATCGCGGCGTTCGTCCTCTCTCTTTCGCTTCTTCGCTCGTCCCGTCAGCGGTCGATGTCCGGCATGATGTAGTCCACGGAGCCGATGATGGCCACGAAGTCGGCCACGGTGTGGCCGAGGCTCATGAGCGGCAGGGCCTGGACGTTGGCGTAGCCCGGCGAGCGCATGTGCAGCCGGTAGGCCGCGTTCAGCCCGTCGCTGACCACGTAGAAGCCCTGCTCGCCGCGCGGCGCCTCTGTTGCGGCATAGGCCTCGCCGCGCGGCATCCGGGGCCCGCGCGAGGTGTTGATGAAGTGGTGGATCAGGCTCTCGATGTGGTGCAGCGTCTCTTCCTTCTGCGGCAGGCAGTAGCGGTAGTCCGCGGCCTTGTAGCGGCCCTCGGGCATGCGCGCCGCGGCCTGCTCGATGATGCGCAGGCTCTGGCGCATCTCCTCCATGCGCACGAGGTAGCGGGCGTAGCAGTCGCCCTCCGCCGCGGTGGGGATCTCGAAATCGTAGTCCTGGTACCCGGAGTAGGGGATCTTCCGGCGCAGGTCCCATTCCAGCCCAGAGGCGCGCAGGTTCGCCCCGGTCACGCCCCAGTCCATGGCCTGGTCCAGCGGGAGTCGGCCGATGCCCTTGGTGCGGGCCTTGAAGATGGGGTTTTTGGTGAACAGGGCCTCGTATTCGCGGATGGCCTTGGGGAAGATCTTGACGAAGGCGTCCACGCGCTCCTTCCAGCCCTCGGGCAGGTCCATGGCCGTGCCGCCGATGCGGAACCAGGCCGGATGCAGCCGCGCGCCGGTCACGAACTCGATGATGTCCATGATCGTCTCGCGCTCGCGGAAGGCGTAGAAGATGGCGCTCATCATGCCCAGGTCCTGGACCATGGTCCCGTACCAGAGCAGGTGGTTGCTCAGGCGGAAGAACTCGGAGAGCATCACCCGGATGCACTGCGCGCGCTCCGGCACCTCTATGCCCGCGAGCTTCTCCACGGCCGTGACGTAGGAGAGGTTGTTGGCCACGCCGCCCAGGTAGTCCAGCCGGTCCGTGTAGGGGATGAACTGATGCCAGGTCTGGCGCTCGCCGATCTTCTCCGCGCCGCGGTGGTGGTAGCCGATTTCCGTCTGCATGGCCCCGATCTGCTCGCCCTGCAGGTCGAGCACGAAGCGGATGATGCCGTGCGTGCTGTAGTGGTGCGGCCCGAAGTTGAGGATGAAGTCGTCCTCTCCCGCCTTGCGCCCGATGACCACGGCGCCGTCCAGGGGCTGGAACCTCCTCGCCTCCTCCGTGGTGTAGGGGGCGAGCGAGGTGGCCCGGTCCGGGTGCTCCTTGCGCAGCGGATGGCCGGTCCAGTCGTCGGGCATGATGATGCGCTTGAGGTTCGGGTGCCCGGCGAAGCGGATGCCGAACATGTCGTAGACCTCGCGCTCGTACCAGTTGGCCGAGGGCCAGACCGGGGTGACGCTTTTCGCCTCGGGCTCCCGGCCGGAAAGGCCGACCTTGAGGCGCAGGCGCGAGGCCGTGTCGAAGGAGAGCAGGGTGTAGACCAGGCTGAAGTCCGGCCGGGGGCCGAAGCGCTGCTCGTGCGCGGGGTCCGGGCGGCGCGCGGACTCGTCCACGGCCGTCAGGTCCTCCAGGCGGCGGTAACGCGGGCCGCTCTCGTTCTTGAGGAAGGCCAGGACCTCGGCCGCCTTCTCCGGGCTCGTCTCGAAGGTCGGCATGTCCGAGGTCGGCTCGAGGGGCCGCACCGCGTCGCCGAAGCGGCGCGCGAGCTCGGCCGCGAGCGCGCTCTCGCCCTCCGTGAGCTCGACGCGGCCCGCGGGCGGGGCCCACATGCCCTCGGAGCGGCTGTCCGTGAAGAAGGGCGGGGTCATGGAGGTGCCGCGGATGGGCGTGCCGGAAAGCCCGGGGCCGCGCGGGTCGCGCGTCTTGGTTGCGCCGTCGAGCAGGGGCGTGCGCCGCCCGCCCTGGCTGCCGCCGGAAAGATGGAAGATGGGCCGCGCGGGCCGTTCGTTTCGCGCGATCAGCTCCTGCAGCTGCACGAGCCCCTGCAGGAGGGCCTCCGGCCGCGGCGGGCAGCCGGGCACGTAGACGTCCACGGGCAGGATCTGGTCCACGCCCTGGACCACGCTGTACACGTCGTACATGCCGCCGGTGTTGGAGCACGAGCCCATGGAGATGACCCAGCGCGGCTCGCACATCTGCTCGTAGAGGCGCAGCACGCCGGGCGCCACCTTCTTGAAGACCGTGCCCGAGACGATGAGCACGTCGGCCTGGCGCGGCGAGCCGCGGAAGACCTCGGAGCCGAAGCGGGCGATGTCGTAGCGCGCGGTGAAGGCCGTGGCCTCCTCCACGAAGCAGCAGGAGAGGCCGAAGAAGAAGGGCCAGACGCTGTTCTTGCGGCACCAGTTGACGATGGTGTCCACGCCGGAGAGCACGAGGTCTCCCGGATGCTTCAGCGCTGCGGACGGACGCTCCACTCGAGCCCTCCTTTGCGCCAGATGTAGAACAGGCTTAAGAGCAGCACTCCGATGAAGAAGGTGATGTGCAGCCAGCCCGCGAGGTCCAGGCGGTCGAAGGACAGCGCCCAGGTGAGCACGTAGACCGCCTCCGCGTCGAAGAGCAGGAAGAAGGTGGCCACGAGGTAGAAGGGCGTGGGGTAGTTGAAGCGCGCCTGTCCCGTGGGCAGCATGCTGCACTCGTAGGGCCTCGCCTTCTCGCGCTCGTCGCGGCGCGGATTCAGCCAGAAGGTGAGGAAGAGGATGACCCCGATGAGCCCCGCCACCAGCACGGCGAAGACGACGAGGGCGAAGGCCCCCGGCTGCCAGGGGGAAAGGGTCTGGGTGAGGGATCCGGAAAGCTGCTGCATGCCTGTCCCGTTGACGTCCTTGCTCGTTGCCGTCCTTTGCGCCCGAATGCCCGGCAGGGCCCGGCGGCAGGACGGTCCATAGCAGGAGAGCCTAGCAGGTTGAGCGGAAAAGTAAACCTGGTCGGCTCGATTTGTGTGCCCGAACCGCCCGTCGCGCGCCTCGCAAAAAGCCCTTCAGGGCTGTCCCCTGTCGTCTTCCAGGGGAGGCCGCGACCGGTCTTTCGTAATCGAAAGACTGGCACCGATCCGTTTCCGATGCTATGATAATTGTTCTTCGCTATCACCGAGCCGGATGCAGTCCGGCATACCGCGCGCGGCGCAAGGGAGGTCTCATGGCAGGCAACGGGATACGGCGGCAATGGGGCGGAGGGGACGACGGCCCGCCGCGCATCGAGGAGTACGCCTATCTCTCCGATTGCCACAGCTGCGCCCTGGTGGCCCTCGACGGCTCCATCGACTGGTGCTGCATGCCGCGCATCGACTCGCCGAGCTGCTTCGGCCGCCTCCTTGGCCGCGAGCGCGGCGGCTACTGCCGCATCGCGCCGGAGGGGACCTTCACCTCCGAGAGGCGCTACCTGGACGGCACGCTCGTGCTCGAGACGGTCTTCACGACCGAGGGCGGAAGCGTGCGCCTGCGCGACTGCCTGGCCATGCGCGAGGGCGGGGCGCGCGCCCCGCGTCGCCAGATTCTGCGCCTCGTCGAGGGGATCTCCGGGCGGGTGCGCCTGGCCATGGAGGTCGTGCCGCGCTTCGACTACGGCGCCATCCGCCCCTGGATCAGGTGCCACGGCGAAGGCGCCTGGTCGGCGCTGGGCGGCGCGGACGGCCTGCTCGTCGCCAGCGACCGCGAGCTGACCCTCGAGCGCCGCCACGACCTGCGCGCCGTCTTCGATCTGGCCGCGGGCGAGAAGGCCTGCCTCTCCCTGACGCACCGCCCGCCCGAGCTGCTGGACCGGGAGTCTCCCGGGGCGGTGGGGGGCGAGGGGAGCGACTTTCCCGGCCTTGCGCGCATGGAGCAGCTGCTCGACGAGACCGAGGCCTGGTGGCGGCGCTGGAGCAGGCGCACCAGGGGCTGCGGCCCGCACAAGGAGCTTTCCCTGCGCTCGGGCCTGGTGCTCAAGGCGCTGACCAACGCGCCCACCGGGGCCATCGCGGCCGCGCCCACCACCTCGCTGCCCGAGTCCATGCAGGCGGGCAGGAACTGGGACTACCGCCTGAGCTGGGTGCGCGACTCCGCCTTCACCCTGCGCGCGCTCGGCAGGCTCGGCCACGACAAGGAGGCCGACCGCTTCGGCCGCTTCATCGAGCGCAGCGCCGCGGGCAGCGCGGAGGAGCTGCAGATCGTCTTCGGCGTGGGCGGCGAGCGCCGCCTGTACGAGCGCGAGGTGCCGGAGCTCGGCGGCTACCTGGGCCGGGGCCCTGTGCGCGTGGGCAACGGCGCCTACACGCAGGAGCAGCTTGACATCCACGGCGAGATGCTTGACCTCGCATGGCGGCGGCACCTGCGCGGCCACGACCCGGACGCCGACTACTGGACCTTTTTGCGCGAGGTCGTGAACCGGGCGGCCTCCGAGTGGCACCGGGCGGACAGGGGCATCTGGGAGGTGCGCGGCGAGCCGCGCCACTTCGTGCACTCCAAGGCGGCCTGCTGGACGGCGCTCGCGCGCGGCGCGGCCCTGGCCGAGGAGATCGGCAGGCCCGCCCCGCTCTCCATGTGGCAAAGCGAGCGCGACGCGGTGCGCGAGGCCGTGGAGCGGGAGGGGTACGACGAGGAGCGCGGGGTGTTCGTGCGCTCCTTCGGTGCGCGGGACATGGACGCCGCCCTGCTCCTGCTGCCCGTGATGGGCTTCGTGGACTTCGCCGACCCGCGCATGGTGCGGACCACGGACGCGGTCATGGAAGAGCTTTTCGAGGACGGCCTGCTGCGCCGCTACCGCGCGGGCGGCGGCCCGAACGGCGGCCCGAACGGCAGGCAGGGCGACGGGCTCTCGGGGCGCGAGGGCGTCTTTCTGGCCTGCACCTTCTGGCTGGCCGAGTGCCTGGCCCGCCAGGGACGGATCGCGAAGGCCCGCGAGGTCTTCGACCGCGCGGCGTCGCTCGGCAACGACGTGGGCCTCTTCTCCGAGGAATACGACACGGCCGCGGGCCGCATGCTCGGCAACTTCCCGCAGGGGCTGACGCACCTCTCCCTCGTGGCGGCGGCCCTGGCCCTGGACGAGGCGGACGGGGAGTGCGACGGCGAGCCCGAGGACGGACGACACGCAAACGCAGACGGAGGAAAGGCGTGAATGATCACCGTGTAAAGGCCATGTTCGAGGAGATCGCCTTCTCCTACGACCTGCAGAACAGCGTGCTCTCGCTGCGCCGCGACGTGGCCTGGCGCAAGGTGCTGGCGGAGATGATCGCCGCCCCGGCGGGCGGCGTGGTCCTGGACGTGGCCGTGGGCACGGCCGAGGTGGCGCAAGAGATCTGCCGCAGAAGGCCGGGGCTCTCGGTCCTCGGCGTGGACTTCTCCCCGGCCATGCTCCGCGTGGGTCACAAGAAGATCGCGGCCCGCGGGCTTTCGGGGCGCATCGCCCTGACCCAGGGCGACGCGCGGGCCCTGCCGGTGCGGTCCGGCTCGGTCGATGTCGTGACCATCTCCTTCGGCATCCGCAACATCGCGGAGCGCGTGGCCGTGCTGCGCGAGTTCGTGCGCGTGCTGAAGCCCGGCGGCCAAGTCATGGTCATGGAGTTCGGCTATCCCCGGAATCCGGTCCTGCACAGGCTCTACCGCCTCTACTTCGACCACGTGCTGCCGCCCGTGGGCAACTGGCTGTCGCGCACGGACTACGCCTACAGCTACCTCGTGGAGTCCGTGGACGCCTTTCCTACGGAGCCCGCCTTCCTGGCCGAGATGGCCGAGGCCGGGCTTTCTGAGTGCGCGGTGCGCGATCTGACCTTCGGCATCGCCAAGATCTATCACGGACGAAAGGCCGGATAATAATCCGCGCCGCATTGTGAAAGGCCCTGCGCTTTGGTAGGGCTTAATGGAGCCGTTGCGCCGCGCCGCGCCCGAAGGCCTTGAAGGGCGCGCGCGGCAGACGACGAACAACCACGGACAACGACGGACAACGACGAACCTGGGGACGGGAATGAAGGTCAACTGGCCCGAGAGGGTCTGGATAAACAGTCCGGTGCGCCGCCTCGTGCAGGCCCGGGAGGTGAGGCGCATGCGCGCCCTGCGCGGCATGCCCGCCGGAGGCCACGTGCTCGAGATCGGCTGCGGGAACGGCGCGGGCGCGCGGCTGGTGGCCCGCACCTTCGCCCCGCGCCGCGTGGACGCGCTGGACATCGACATGGACCTTTTGCGCATGGCCCGGCGCATCGGCCCGACCCCGGGCACCGAGCTGCTGTTCATGGCCGGGGACGCCCAGCGCCTGCCCTACGAGGACGGCTGCCTGGACGCGGTCTTCAACTTCGGCATCATCCACCACCTGGAGGACTGGCGCGCGGGACTGCGCGAGATCGCCCGGGTGCTGAAACCCGGCGGCGGCTTCTACTTCGAGGAGATCTACCCGCCGCTCTACGCCAATTTCCTGTTCCGCCGCATCCTGGCCCACCCTCGCGAGGACCGCTTCCACGGCCCCGAGTACCGGGCGGGCATGGCCGCGGCAGGGCTTTCGCTCCTGCCGGGCTACTCCGAGAGCCGCTTCGGCATCCTCGGCGCGGCCGTGAAGGACGCAGGGACGGCGCGCGCCGCGGCGAGCGCGTAAGGAGGGAGAGACGATGGACTTCCTGGGCGATCACGTCTTCCTGTCGCGGCTGCAGTTCGCGGCCACGACCATGTTCCACATCGCCTGGCCGCTCCTGACCATCGGGCTCTCCATCTTCCTCTTCACGACCGAGGCCCTGTGGCTGCGCACGCGCGAGCCCGCCTACTACCACCACACCCGCTTCTGGACGAAGCTCTTCATCCTGAACTTCGCCGTGGGCGTGGCCAGCGGCATCCCGCTGGAGTTCCAGTTCGGCACCAACTGGAGCGCCTTCTCGGCCATGACCGGCAACTTCTTCGGCCAGATCCTCGGCTTCGAGGGGGCCATGGCCTTCATGCTCGAGGCGGCCTTCCTCTACATCATGGTCTACGGCTGGGAGAAGGTGAGCGCGGGCATGCATCTCTTCGCCACCGGCATGGTGGCGCTCGGCGCCTCGCTCTCGGCCTTCTGGATCATGGTCGCCAACAGCTGGATGCACACGCCCCGCGGCGGCTTTTTGAGCAACAAGGACGGCATCTACCACATCACCGACTGGGCGGCGGCCGTCTTCACCCCGGACCTCTTCCCCGGCTTCGGGCACATGTGGCTGGCCTGCCTGGAGACGAGCCTCTTCGTCATCGGCGGCATCAGCGCCTGGTACATCCTGCGCGGCGTGAAGACCGAATTCTTCCTGCGCTCCCTGAAGCTGGCCCTGGTCGCGGCCGTGCTCGTGGCCCCGCTGCAGGTCCTCATGGGCGACCGCGCGGGCCGCATGGTCACCGAGACCCAGCCCGCCAAGCTGGCGGCGCTGGAGGCCCACTGGCACACCAACGCGCCGGGCGAGGGCGCTCCTTGGGCCGTCGTCGCCTGGCCCGATTCCGACCACGACCGCAACAGCTTTGAGATCGCCATCCCCTACGCCCTGAGCCTGCTGCTCACGAGCTCCCCCACCGGCCGCGTGGTCGGGCTCAGCTCCTTCCCGCCCGAGGACAGGCCGCCCATCGTCGTGCCCTTCTATGCCTTCCGGGTGATGATGGCGATCGGCTTCGCCATGGTCCTGCTCATGTTCTGGACGCTGTGGGTCTGGCGCAAGGGCGGGCTCTCCCCCGAGCGCGCCGCGGGGAGCAGGACCCTGCTCCGGGCCTGGGTGGTCATGGCGCCGCTCGGCTACCTGGCCACGGAGACGGGCTGGGTCACGCGCGAGGTGGGCCGCCAGCCCTGGGTCCTCTACAACCTGATCCGCACCTCCGAGGGCGCGAGCATCCTGCCCCCGGCCGCGGTGGGCTGGTCGCTCGCCGCCTATTTGGCCGTGTACACCGTGCTCCTCGGCATATTCCTCTGGTACGCGCGAAAGCTGCTCCTGGCCGGGCCGGACACCACGCTGCCCCTGCCGCGGCAGGCCGCAAGCGGCCCCGGACGGGGAGGGGAGGCATGATGGCCGTGAACCCTTACGCCGACGTCTGGTTCCTGATCATCGCCGCGATCCTCTTCCTCTACCTCGCGCTCGACGGCGCGGACCTGGGCGTGGGGCTCCTGCTCCTGCTGCATGGCGAGGACGAGGGCCGCGAGGCCATGATCGGGACGGTCTCGAGCGTCTGGCATGCCAACCAGACCTGGCTCGTGGTCCTGGGCGGCGCCCTCTTCGGCGCCTTCCCCCTGGTCTACAGCCTGCTCCTGCCCGCCCTCTACCTGCCGTTCCTGCTCCTGCTCATGGGGCTCATCTGCCGTGGCGTGGCCATGGAATACCACCACGGCGCGGCCCGGCCGCGCGGCTGGCTCACGGCGCTGGGGCTCGGGAGCCTGTGCATCGTCGCGGCCCAGGCGCTCATCGCGGGCGCGCTGCTTTCCGGCCTGCCCGTGGCGGACGGCCGCTACACAGGCGGCTTCTGGGACTTCCTCTCCCTGGGCGCGCTGCCCGTGGCGGCGCTCCTCCTCATGGCCGACCTCATGCTCGGCGGGGCCTATCTCATGCGCCGCGTGCAGGGCGCGCCGAGGCGGCTCGCCGCCAAGGCCCTGGGCTTCGGCGCGGCGGGCACGCTCCTGGCCGGGGCCTGGCTCGCCGCCTGGGCCGTGGGCGGCGGCAGGCTCGATCCCTCGGGCGCCGTGGCCTGGTATCCGGTGCTCGGCCTCGCCGCCCTGGTCTGCCTGGCCATGCTCGCCTTCTCGGCGCGGCGCGGCGGTCCTGTATTCCCCTGGGCCGCGGGCCTCATGGGGAGCCTGCTGGCCGCCCTGGCCGCGACCATGTACCCCTTCATCGTGCCCGGCTCGGTGCGCATCGCCGACGCGGCCTCGCCCGCGGGCGTGCTCGGCATCATGACCTGGATGTTTGCGGTTCTCCTGCCGGTGATGGTGTGCTACAATGGGTATCAGTACTATGTGTTCAGGCCCCGCCTCGGCGGGAATGACTAGGATTTCGCCCGCGGCCGCCCAGCCGGTCGCGGCCGGTTCCGCAAACGATTCCGGAAAGGGATCCGCAGACCGACCGATGGAGGACGAGTGGACAGCGCCTTGACCGCCCAGGCACCGCGGGGAAGCGGGAAGCTCCGGCTTTTCCTGGCCCTTTCGCGCACGCCGCACGGCCTTTTGGACATGGCCACGCCGGTCCTGGCCGCGCTGCTCTGGCTCGGCCGCATCCCCTCGGCCGAGGTCGTCATCCTCGGCTGTCTCGCGGCCTTCGGCGGCTACACCGCCGTCTACGCGCTGAACGACATCGTGGACCACAAGGTGGACCGCGAAAAGCTCCTCGCCTCGCCGCCGGACAAGAGCCAGGCCTACCTGGACGCGGCCTTCGTGCGCCATCCCATCGCCCAGGGGCTGCTGCCCCTGCGCGAGGCCGTGCTCTGGGCCGCGGGATGGGGGCTCGTCGCGCTGGTCTGCGCCGCGGCGCTGAACCCGGTCAGCGCCTACATCCTGCTGCTGGGCTGCCTGCTCGAGGTGACCTACTGCAAGCTGCTCACGGTCACGAGCCTGCGCGCGCTCATAAGCGGCGTGGTCAAGACGCTGGGCGGCATGGCCGCGGTCTACGCCGTGGACCCCGCGCCCTCGGGCTGGTTCGTGGCCGGGCTCTTCGCCTGGATATTCCTCTGGGAGATCGGCGGGCAGAACATCCCGGCCGACTGGTACGACGTGGGCGAGGACACCTGCTACGAGGCGCGCACCATCCCGCTGTGCTACGGCCCGCGCACGGCCTCGCGCGTGGCCGCGGGCTCCATCGCCGCGGCCCTGGCGCTCTCGGCCCTGGTGCTCGCCCTGGCCCCGGGCGGCCTCTCCGCGCCCTTCCTGCTCACGGCCCTGGCCCTGGGCGCCTGCCTCACGCTCCTGCCCGTCCTGCGCCTCATGCGCGACCCCTTCGACGCGGCGGACAAGGCCTCCCGCCTCTTCAACCTCTCCAGCTACTACCCCGCCGCCACCCTGGCCGTGCTCCTGGCGCAGATGGTGGTGAGCGGCCTGCGCTGACACGCGCCGCCTGCCTCGCGGGCTTGGGCACTGCACCCGGCGGGAGCCATAGGCTGGCAAAAAAAATGGGTTGGCGTCCGTCATGGACTCCAACCCATTGAAATATTGGTCGGGGCGAGAGGATTTGAACCTCCGACGTTCAGCTCCCAAAGCTGAAATGAGAATTGTCCAACTCCGCATAATCATATAAAGTACGGCATCTTTTATCCCACATTTGGGACAAATTTGGGACACTCGGTGCGGAGGGACAATGGCGACGATCACGCGGCGCGGAATGGGGCAGTGGCAGGTCAAAGTCAGACGTAAGGGCTACCCGGTCCAGACGCGAACCTTCGATACCCGGGCGGATGCCGAAGCTTGGTCGCGTGGCATCGAGAGCCAGATGGACCGGGCGACGTTCGTCTCCACGACAGCAGCAGAGAAGACATCCCTTGCCCAGGCCATTGATCGCTACAAGAAAGATGTCTGCCCCTCTCTGGCGCGTGGCGGCATAGCCCAGATGGCTAACCTCGACCGCCTGAAAGAGAATCTCGGAGCGACCAGTCTCGCCACCCTGGATTCGGCGCAGATATCCGCCTACCGCGAGATCATGCTCAAGACCTACAGTCTCCAGACCGTCAGGCACGACATGGGGCTCCTCAACCGCGTCCTCAAGTGTTGTCAGATAGACTGGGGCATCAACCTGCCTCGTGGTCTTCCCACTGCAAATGTGCGTCTCCCAAAGATGCCGAGAGCCCGCGAGAGGCGACTAAAGCCAGGGGAAGAGGAAAGGCTGCTGACAGCTGCTCGTCAATATGGCGGTGAGATTGCAGACATCATCATCTTTGCCATTGAGACAGCCATGAGGCGAAACGAGATAGCGCAGATGCGCTGGGAGCAGGTGGAGCTGAGGCGTAAAGTAGTGTCGCTCTTGTCTGAACAGACTAAGACGGGTGAACCTCGTCAGGTTCCTCTGTCCGTAAAAGCTGCTGAAATCTTAACTAAACGAAATGTGGATATCGGACCGGTCTGGCGAATAACCCCTAATGCCATCACCACCGCATTCATGCGTGTTACTGGCCGTGCGGGGCTGGATGATCTTAGGTTTCATGACTTAAGGCATGAGGCTACCAGTCGATTATTTGAGAAAGGTTTGAACATGATGGAGGTGGCGGAAGTGACCGGGCATAAGACACTAGAAATGTTGAAGAGATATACGCATCTTAATGCAGAGAGTTTAGCGGTAAAGCTCATGTGAAATATTAACTGTAAGCAGTATCCTTTTTTCATTAGCATATAGAAATGTATTAAAAATTTTCGCAAGGATCGTTATCACTGTCAACATCATCGATAAGTCTTTTCAGCTCCTCATCACCACATGGATATCTTTCTAAATCAACCACATAATAAAGGTAGCCATTTTTCAAAGTATTTTGGTATCCAATAGATGCGGATATATTGTGAGGAACCAATGCGTTGACAACCCTCTCTGCATAGGGAACGGCTGTTGACTTTGTTCCATCGATCGCTGCGAAACCGTGTTTCAATACGGAATCTACTGCATCCTGAATATTTTGTGTCGATTCGAAAATCTTCATGGAGGTCCTCTTTAGTAAGAAAAATTGTTTTACTAAAAGCACATGGTAAATAGACGAGCCGCTTGTAGTTTGGTAATGCTAAGAAATGCGGGATAAAAGTCAGTGTTCTGGACGTCAGAGCCATATAATATTTGGCATGGCGTCACTGTAAGAAGGGGTCTATATAAGCATTTTCTTTTAAAATTTCAATGCGAATATTGGGGGGCTCTGTTTTCTTTTCTCATCATTGACGAATGGTCCGTGTTTGATCTAGCTAAGCGCATCAATCCCCGAACCCGGCGGGTGTAAAAATTTCGGGTCATAGAATGCGCCCTGCGCATCCCAAATACCAATGGCTTCGGCGATTGGTATCCCTCAAAAGCACGGCAGGTTTGTGCGTCAAGAGCCGCTTTGGCGGCAACGAAACAGCATGCCGTGCACCCTCTGCGTGCACCCCTGACTACCCGCCTAAGCGGGCACCCCAAATTATCTCCCAAATGGCATTTCGCGCGTCTGTATGACTCGCGAGAGGAATACAGACGCGCGTAGCGCGTCGTCATCGTCGCGCGCCTAAGCGCGCCACATTATTATCTTGTTCCGGTCGCCTAGCGTCGGAACAAGACTATATTCCGACCTGACGGCTAGTTCCCGTCAGGCATCCCTCTCTCCCCATCCTATCCCTTGCCAACGGCCATCCCCTTAGATGGTCGATTACATACCTTGTCAGGGGCGTCTTGCGTTCTGGCCTTGGGCCAGACGGGGCCGACTGAAGTCGGCTCACGCCCGACCCCTCATTTACCAACACACCGGCGCTCACGCGCCCGAGGTAGCTATTTGGCAGGTCAGGAGGTTTTTTATGAAGAATGAAAACAGCCTTCTCATGGGCGCTCATCGCGGGATCAAAAGCCACGGGGGATCAGGAAAAACGAAGAAGAACCATTTCAATGAAGCCAAGCGTTTTGTGAGTACCTTGCATCAACTCGGCTTTGGCGTGCGGAAATGGGAAAACGTAAGCATGAAACACGTCGCGGCGGTGGTCGGCCATTGGCTCAATATCGATGGTCTCACCGCCGCGACCGTAAAGGAGTACCTTTCAGCCGTTCGGATCTGCTGTAGTCATTTTGGAAATTCGCGCGTCGCGGAAAGCAGGAACGAGGAGTTCGGTATTCCCAACAGAACCTACGTCACGAACTCGGACAAGTCGCTCCCCGAAAATGTATTCAGAGAGGTGGTTCACACACTGCGTAACGGATCGCTCAATGAGCAGCGACTTGCTGCCCAGCTCATGCTCCAGCGCTCGCTAGGGCTTCGTTTCGAGGAGTCCTGCAAATTGAATCCTGAGCGGGCAGTCCTGTCTGACGGGAGAGTCCTCATAAGCGAGGGCACTAAAGGAGGGCGGGACAGGATCTTGTCTTCAGTTCCGGAGGTCAGTCGAAAGGCCCTGGTTTTTGCACGAGACTGCATCTCTCCACGGGGATCGACCATGGACCCGGCAATGAGTGAGGCCCAGTGGCGAAAGTTCGCCTACGCCACTCTGGCCAAGCAGGGCATTTCCAGGTCAACGTCCGGGGCCTCGATGCATGGAAACCGCCATGCCTATGCCCAGGGGCGCTACGAATGCATCACGGGCTTTCTTCCGCCATGCAAATTCCCGAGCAAAGTGGAGTTTCGTTCCAATGCGGAACGAGTTGCGGGGAAAGCCTGGTCCAAGCTGGACCGGGATGCCCGCCTGATAATCAAATCCGAGTTGGGACACGGACCGGATCGCGATTCAGTCGTGTCACAGTATCTCGGTTCGAAATAGACACAAATAATAATCCCGCAAGGCATCATGATAAATCGATGCCTTGCGGGATTATTTTGTCAGCAGGGTAGTGTCTGTAATTATCTGTACGTTATCTGTGTCTAAACAAGACTGACTTGTTTTTTGTTTGCTCTCTCATGTGGCCATGATGCATAGTATTTTATAGTCATGCTCTTGTTTGCGCATGAATTATACGAGAAGGAGAAAATGATGCATGATCGTACACGTAGTCATGGAGCATTACGATTGACCGGTTCCGCCCGGGAGCGCCGTATACGCCGGAGATTGACCAGGAGGATCCTGCGGGCACTGGATGGCTGGGGGCTGACAGAGGATGAGCAAGCCTCCGTGTTGGGCTTGCCAAGATCAAGTCGGGCCATGCTCGGGCGCTTCCGCCAGGGATTCCCGCTCCCGAACGACACGGAGATTGTCGAGCGGGTCGGGCACCTTCTGGCGCTTCAAAAAGCTGTACGTCTTTTCTACCGAAATGCTCCTGAACGTGCGTCTACCTGGATGACGCGTCACAGCATACGTTTCGGAACGCGGCCGATTGATATGATCACAAAGCGGGGTATGGCTGCACTCCGGTACCTCCGGGCCGATCTTGAGCCCGATCCCGAGCGAAGGGTTTACGCCGCCAGCATGAACGTTTTTGCAGATCTCGGGTTGCCGAACCCCGAATTGCTCTCGGCCAAGTCCGCTCTTGTGCACGCCCTGGATGGCGTAATCTCTGATCGAGGTCTGACCAAAGCACAGGCAGCCGACATCTGCGGAATCGAACCACACGATCTTTCCATTGCCCTGCGTGGGGGGATAGGAAATGTCACGCTTGATACGCTCGTCAAGTGGCTTGAGGCCTTGGGCTACGGAGTGACACTGGCTGTCGGGAAAGCTCGTCCGCGCTTCACCCCCGGCGAGGACGAGCAAGAGAATCAACAACTGAGAAGCATATGAGAATACCAGGCAGGAGATGCGGCACTGAACGCACGGAGGAATGCCGCCGAAAATCTACGGAGCCGTGGTCTCGGCCTTATGCGATCGTTCTCGCAACGCCTCGTAGAGCCCCGCCTGATCCAGCAGGATGTCCCGCAGTCCCTGCTGTACCCGTTGTGACTCGAGAGCCTGTTTGCTCATGGTCGTGTGGGCGGCCAGGGCATCCATGATGGCGTTGAGTAGTTCACGCGACAAGTCCGGGGATGCCGCGAACTGTTCTTTCGTGTTGTTTGCCGCCTGCTCCGCCAGGATGTGGGATTCCAGGAGCTTTCCCTTGATGACGTTGTTCACGTAGACGAGCTTGTCATCATCGGTCAGGTCGCCCTCGAACAGATCGTTGACCCTGGCGATGATCTCCGCGAGGAGGGCCTTTTCCTTGTCCTGAACTTCGCCGCTCCCTGATTCCGTGAGAGGCTTCAGCTTTGCGCCTTGCCCGTCACCGAGCGGCAGGTCTCGCGTTCCTCGATTGCGCAGGTTGTGGTGCGTCAGCGTTACCCCTGACAGGTTCACGCCTTCGCGCTCTCGTCCGAAATCAAGAAGAGGGAGGAGGCGTCGGAAGAATATGCTTCTCTTCTCGATGTCCGTGTTGCCGTAGTCGAATATCTGGGAAAGAAAGGTGTACACGCGCAGGAAGGCGCCGAGATTGCGCTTGAAAAGGAGCAAGGCGTCCATTTCGTCCTTCGCGTCCTTCTCTGCCTTGCTGTCCTGCACTCTCTTGGCTGCTTCAAGCGCAAGCCGCAGCGCCTTGAATCGCTTGAGCAGGCGGTCGGCCACAGGCTCTATGGCGGCAACGAGTTGGGCCTGCGTCGCCCGATCATTCAGCTCGACGGCCACAACGCGCTCGATTTCGAAATCGTCGTAGAAGCCCATCCCGTCGAGCTTCGCCCGCAGGTCGTAGACGAGATTCGGATCGGTCGTGGCTTCGAGCTCCGCCGTCTCATAATAAGTCTTGAAGGCGGCCAGCACCTCTTCGGGCTCGTTGACGAAGTCGAGTATGTAGGTGGTGTCCTTGCCGGGGTAAGAGCGGTTCAGGCGAGAAAGCGTCTGTACGGCCTGGATGCCCGCGAGCCGTTTGTCCACATACATCCCGCTGAGCAACGGCTGGTCGAATCCTGTCTGAAATTTGTTGGCGACCAGGAGGATCTGGTACTCGTCAGTGGTGAAAGCCTCACGGATGTCCCTGCCCCGCAGGTTCGGGTTGAGAACGGCACTGTTCTCCGTGACCTCGTCGCTTCCCAGCTCCTCGACCCGCACGGCCCCGGAAAACGCCACCAAGGTGCCGATCTTGTATCCCTGCCGCTTGATGTATTTCTCGATGGCCAACTGCCAGCGGACGACCTCCTGGCGGCTGGCCGTGACGACCATGGCCTTGGCCTTGCCGTCCAGCAGGGGGGCGACGTTCGCCCGGAAGTGTTCGACGACGACCTGGACCTTTTGGCTGATGTTGTACGGGTGCAGCCGTACCCAGCGCAGAATGCCCTTCAACGCCTCGCTCCGCTCGACCTCCTGCTCGTCCCACTCCTTGCCGTTGCTGGCCAGGCGGAAGGCCAGCTTGTAGTGCGTATAGTTCCGCAGCACATCGAGAATGAAGCCTTCCTCGATGGCCTGCCGCATGCCGTACACATGAAACGGCGCGGGGAGATTCTCCGGCCCGGCGGGCAGGTCGGGCCTCGGGCGTCGTCCGAACAGCTCCAGCGTCTTGGCCTTGGGCGTGGCCGTGAACGCTATGTAGGTGATCCCTTTTTGGTTGGCCCGCGCAGCCATCTGCACGGCCAGCAGATCTTCCGTGCTCACCTCGCCGCCGTCGGCCAGCTCCTTCATCTCATCGGCCGAAAGCACCTGCTTGAGCTTCGATGCCGCCTCTCCGGTCTGGGAGCTGTGGGCCTCGTCCGCGATCACGGCAAAGCGCTTGCCCTGGGTGGCGGCAAGCTCCTGCACGGCCCTAAGGGCAAAGGGAAAGGTCTGAATGGTGCAGACGACGATTTTCTTTCCGCCCGACAGCGCCTCGGCCAGCTCGCCGCTCTTGCTCTGGTGCTCTCCGGTAATGCTCGCCACCACGCCCGTGGTCCGTTCGAAGGCAAAAATGGCCTCCTGCAGCTGGGCGTCCAGAACGGTGCGGTCGCTCACCACGAGTACCGAGTCGAAGAGCTTGCTGTGCCCGGCGGCATCGTGCAGGTCCGCCAGGAAATGTGCTGTCCAGGCGATGGAGTTCGTCTTGCCCGAACCCGCCGAATGCTGGATGAGGTACTTCTGGCCCGGTCCCTCGGCCTGCACGGCGGCCACTAGGCGCCTTGTGGCGTCAAGCTGGTGGTAGCGGGGGAAAATGATCTTCTCGATGCGCCTCTTGCAGTCGCGGGTAGAGACGATGTAGCGGCCGAGGATCTCGAGCCAGCTTTCGCGCTCCCAGACTTGCTCCCAGAGGTAGGCGGTGGGGTGGCCGCCGGGATTCGCCGGATTGCCCGCCGCGCCCTCGTCGCCGCGGTCAAAGGGCAGAAATGTGGTGGCGGGGCCGAGAAGCTTCGTGGTCATCCTGACGCGCGAATTGCTGACCGCGAAGTGGACCAGCGCCCCGCGCGGAAAATCCAGCAGCGGTTCGGCCGCCCCCTGTCCCTTGGGCCTGGGATTGCGGTCGAAGCGGTACTGGTCCACGGCGTCTTCCACCGCCTGGGTGAAGTCGCTCTTCAGTTCGGCCGTGGCCACGGGGATGCCGTTCAGGAACAGCACCAGGTCCAGGCAGTTCTCGTTGTGTACGGAATAGCGGAGCTGGCGCACCACGCGCAGCCGGTTGGCCGCATAGCGGGTTTGCAATTCCGGGTTCATGGCCAGCGCGGGCTTGAACTGGGCAAGGCTGATAGGCTGGCGCAGCCCGAGAAGTTCGACGCCGAAGCGCAGCACGGCGAGCGTGCCTCGCTCGTCGAGCTGTTTGCGGATGCGGTCCAGAAGGGTCGCTTCCGCCGATGCGCCGTGGTTCGTGACCAGGGCGTCCCACGCGTCCGGCTGTGTCTGCCGCACCCAGGCAAGGATATCGACCGGGAACAACGCCCGCTGCCGGTCATACGCCGCCGCGTCGGCGGGGTCGTAAAGCCAGCCGTGCGCCGCCAGATGGCCGCAGATGTCGTTCTCGAACTCGATTTCCTTGTGCAGATTCATCAGCCGTCCCCGAGCAAGTTTAACTACAGGTCACGCTAAGTCAAAGAAAACGCCTTATCCTTAACTAACGAAGAGCCTAAGGTAACGATCAAACGCATAGGATCGCCCGCGCTGCTGCCCCGTGATCTCCTTGAGGAGTCCAAGCCGTTCGAAGTCGCGGGTGAGCGCGTTGGCCGTGGGCGTGCTCACCCCCACCTCACGTTCGACATCGGCAGCGGTTACGACAGGGTTGCGATACAGCACGTGCAGCAACGATCGGGCATTGGCGCTGCGCTTGCCCAGGCCCATCACGGCGTTTTCGCTCTCGGTGCGCAACGCGAGGATTTGCTGGAACACGTCGCGCCCCTTGGTGGCCGTTTCCGCCACGCCGCGCAGGAAGAAGCGCACCCAGTGCATGATGTCGTTGGAAACGCGGACCCCCATCAGGGCGTCATAGTAGCTCGCCCGATTTCGTTCGAAGAAGTCCGAAAGGTAGAGCGACGGTTTGGCAAGGAGTCCGTGGCTGACCAGATAAAGCGGGATCAGCAGGCGGCCGATACGTCCATTGCCGTCCAGGAATGGGTGGATGGTTTCGAACTGGTAATGGCTTATGGCGGCGCGGACGAGATGCGGAACCGTGATTTCTTCGTTGTGCCAGAATTTCTCCAGGTCGCTCATCAGGTCGGGCACGCCGTCCGGGTGCGGCGGGATGAATACGGCGTCCATCAGGCTCGACCCGCCGATCCAGTTCTGGCTGGTGCGAAATTCGCCCGGCTGCTTGTGCTCGCCGCGCACGCCGGTCATGAGGATTTCGTGCGTCCTTCGGAGCAGACGGTTGGACAGTGGAAGGTCCTTCAGTTCGGCGATGGCCTGGTTGACTGCCGTGATGTAGTTGCGCACTTCTCGCCAGTCGTCGCGTTTCTCCGGCTCAATCTGCTCTTCGGGCATGAGAGCCTCCTCGATGCCCGTTTGCGTTCCTTCTATCCGGCTGGAGGTCTGCGCCTCCTTTACGACGTGCATCTGGATGAACAGGTCGATGTCCGGGACGATGAGCGAGAAGGCGTTCAGCTCCCCCAGCGCCCGGTTGGCGGTCTCCAGCAGCGCGTTGACGGCCGCGTCTTCCCACGTCCATTCATGGTTGACCGGCACCGGCTCGAAGCTCTTGTACCGGTACCGCTTGGTCCACCGGCCGGACTCGAAGGTCTCGAATTTCATGCAGTCTCCAGAGCCGCAGCGTGAAGCTGGCTGGCCTCCCATTCCCTGTAGGTCTGTCCCGTGCCGACGACTTTCCATTCGGCAGGGCCGCTGGCCGGACGACCTTTAATCACCGCGGCGGCTGCGCTCGTGCTGCGGAATGCGTAGCTTTTGGCGAAGACACAGTGGCCCCCGTCTTCAACAAGGACCTCTGTTGCCCGCAACTCTTCGTGGAGCTTCGCGTAGGTGCTGTCCCATGAGCCCTTGCCCTTCCACCTGAGGCGAGCCGTGGAGCCTTTGAGGACGATGAATTCCCCGTCCACGAGCTTCGCCTTTGCGGCGAGTCCATGCTTTGGGCTCGCGAGTTCGAAAAAGAGTGAGGAGGACTCGCCGCTTTCTGTTGCCTCCGCTCCTGTGGACTCCTTGGGGCTGGCCTTGTCCAGGAACATGTCGATGCGCAGGGCAGGCAGGGTCATCAAGAGATACTCGAGAAAGGATTCCATGTTCGCCTGCGCGGCCTCGGAAAGGCCGGGGCGGGGGGGCGTGTTTCCGTTCTCGAGGTCGCGCTGTTTGACTCTCTTGGCGATCTCCACAAGGCGCGACTCAAGGTACTTCACATGCGCCTTGTTGAGGGTATTCGCTCCGGTCGTGACAAGAACGGCCTGCGTCCACCAGTCCTTTTTCTGATCGTGATTCTTGATGCGGTCCGAGATGTCCTCTCCTTCCCCGATGTAGGCGAACGGCTTGTCGTCCTTGTCGCCGAGAAGGAGGTATATCCCGGTATATTTCGCTTCCTTGCGGTCCAAGGCGGCCTTGATGCGGGTCCGGGGTGCCATCAGCACGTGCCCGGTCCAGTTGAACATTTCGGCCGTCTGCATCCCGTCCGGCTTGCCGTCGATGAAGAAGAGTTCGAGGGAGCGTCCGGTAGAGCCGACGGTCATATGGCCTCCGTCATTTCAGGGTGAATGCCGCGCACGTCGATCTTGCCGGTCACGGCGGCAGAGATCAGAGCTGAGCGGCGTTCATTGAGCAGGTCGATGGCGCGTTGGGCTTCGGCGATCAGCTGATCAAGTTCAAAAGTTGCCGAATTAAGGTGCTCAACGATCTCGTTTTGTTCAGATACAGGCGGGAGAGCAAGCCAAATCTTTATCATTCTAGTCAGCCCAAGATCTTGATTCGTAGCACCTCGCGTATATAGTTGTGACTGCTCATAGCAGCCACGGCTATTGAGCGCATAGGCGACATAGTAAGGATTTGACATGCTGTGATGAAGTTTTAGCACAGCAATATGGACCCAGATTTGAAATTTCTGCTTTAGGTCGACAACTCGGGCGATTCCTGTCGTTCCTCCCTTAGTGTAGAGAACATCACCGAAATCTGGAATTACTCGTTTAGAAAACTCGGCGTAGTCTCTTTCAGAAATGAATTTTACATCATCTAAAGACCAGCCGTCGACTTTAATATTTCGAGCAGAGATAAACATCACTCCTTCATCTTCGTATGCAGGTGAGAAGTGTGGCCCATCTGAAACTTGACGGCAGAGACGCCCTAGCTGGACACGCTCCCAATGCTCTGGCATCTCGCCCAGCCATTCGATCCCGCTGTCCTTCATCAGCACGGTGGGGTCGAGGCCCTTGGTGACGGCGTGGGAGATGACCGCCTGGCGTTTCTCCTTCAGCAGTTCGATCAGCTTCTCCTGCTCGGCCACCAGCGCATCGATCTTGCCGGTCTCACGGTCGAGGAAGGCCGCAATGGCGGATTGTTCGAACATGGGAGGCGTGGGAAAGATAAAGGACCGGAACTGCCCCTGCGACAGATTCTGCATGCTGGAGCTAGTCCCTGAGCACACAGCTTGTACCTGCCCTCGGTAACTAGCAGACCGCATCCAGTAATAGCAGAACGTCGGGTGAGCATCAGCGAACGACACAAGCCATAGACGATCTGGCAGGTACAACCCAGCCTGAGCAATACGAACCAAGCCAACGGCGCCAACGAGATCTGGCGTGTTCATGCGGCTGACGATTAACGTGTTTGCCTTCAATGGGCACGAAACGCGACCGAACTCCTCCGGGAGAACAGCTTTGTTTTCATCGGGATCAAAACTGCCACCGTAAACGCAACTCGTCTTGAGGACGCCAATCTCACCTTCCTCGGCAGGCATATCTTTCGCGTTGACGCTTGTTCCGGAATCGATCCGCGCTATTGCGTAGCGTAAAGGCCCAACTGACCAATGAGATGGCACCTCCCTCAGCCACTCGACCCCGCTGTCCTTGTACTCCGGATACCGGGGAAAACTCATGCGATCAGTCCCTCGATCATCGCCTTGATGCGGTCTGTGGTCTGCTTCAGTTCGGCGTCGATGACCTCCAGCGGGCGCGGCGGGGTGAAGACGTAGAAGTGGCGGTTGAAAGGAATCTCGTAGCCGATTTTGGTCTTGGCGTGGTCGATCCAGGCGTCCGGGGCGTGGGGCAGCACTTCGCGCTTGAAGTACTCGTTCACGTCCTCGTCCAGGGGGACGTTCTCGGTGTCGCGCAGTTTGCTGTCCGGCACGGGCTTGCCTTTCGCCTTGCCCCGTTGGCCCAGGACGATCTTGCCCGCCTCGTCGCGTTCGGGCCGCTCCACGGTGATGGTCTGGTAGCCGAAGGCGCTGTTCCTGAAGATGCGGCTGATGGGCTTGCCGTCCAGCTCGGTCTCGGCGAACTGGCCGAACAGGCGGGTGATCTCCTCGATGTGGGCGTCGGACAGTTCCTTGCGCTTGCTGCCCAGGCTTTTGCGCATCTTCTGCCACATGGCCGAGGCGTCGATGAGCTGGACCTTGCCCTTGCGGTGCTCGGGCTTCCGGTTGCTGACGATCCAGACATACGTGCTGATGCCGGTGTTGTAGAACATGTCCGTGGGCAGGCCGATGATGGCCTCCAGAAAATCGTTCTCCAGGACGTAGCGGCGGATTTCGCTCTCGCCGCTGCCGGCTCCGCCCGTGAAGAGCGGCGAACCGTTGAGCACGATGCCGAAGCGCGAGCCGCCCTCTGCCGCCGGACGCATCTTGCTGATCAGGTGCAGCAGAAAGAGCATGGAACCGTCCGACACGCGAGGCAGGCCGGGGCCGAAGCGGCCGTTGAATCCCTGCGTATCGTGCTCGCGACGGACCTCCTTCTCGACCTTCTTCCACTCCACGCCGAAGGGCGGGTTGGACAGCATGTAGTCGAAGCGCGTCCCCGCGTGGCCGTCGTCGGATAGGGTGTTGCCGAAGACGATGTTGGACACGTCCTGGCCTTTGATGAGCATGTCCGCCTTGCAGATGGCGTAGGACTCGGGATTCAGTTCCTGGCCGAACACGGTCAGGCGCGCCTTGGGGTTGTGCTCCGCCAGGTATTCGCCCGCGATGGAGAGCATTCCGCCGGTTCCGGCCGTAGGGTCGTAGATCGTCCGCACGACGCCGGGCTTGGAGAGCACGTCGTCGTCCTCGATGAAGATCAGATTCACCATGAGTCGGATGACTTCGCGCGGGGTGAAGTGCTCTCCGGCTGTCTCGTTCGACAACTCGGCGAACTTCCGGATCAGTTCTTCGAAAATCAGCCCCATCTGGAAGTTGCTCACGTTCTCGGGGTGCAGGTCTATCTGGGAAAAGCGTTCCGTGACCTGGTAGAGCAGGCCGCATTTGGACAGCCGCTCCACCTGCGCGTGGAACTCGAAGCGCTCGAAAATGTCCCGCACGGCGGGTGAGAAAGCGCTGATGTAGGCGAACAGATTCTCTCGGATATGATCTTGGTCGCCCATGAGCTTCTTCATGTCCAGCTGTGACGTGTTGAAAAAGCTCTGGCCGGAAGCCCGGAGCAGAAACGGGTCGGAGATTATGCCCTGCGCCTTCTTGGCCTCGAGTTCGGCCAGGACGGCAGGCTTGGTCGCGGCGAGAACGCAGTCCAAGCGCCGTAGAATGGTGAAGGGAAGGATGACTCTGCCATATTCTGACTGCTTGTAGTCGCCGCGCAAAAGGTCGGCGACCGACCAGGTGAATGCTGACAATGTCTGTTGGTTCATGCGGGAGCGGTGATCCTTGATCTGAATTTTTCGGTAAGGACACGAGATTCCGAGGATTCCCCGCGCCTTCGCCAAACTGGCGAGACTCTATAGCCAAGCATGAGCCGAGACAAGGCTGGACAGGGAGGACATGCCCGTCGCTGCCGAGGATAGAAGCAAAGCTGAGGAGCGCTCACGATCCCTGCCTGTCTTGAGGAAAAAGAATAATCATATCAAAATATTGTGCTTTTGTATGCCGCTTTGGCGGAGGCGCCATAGCATGCAGAAGGTATTTTCGGTGCCTGGAGAACTGGTTGAAATTGCTCTTTCTTCGCGCTCCGGCCCTCCGGGAAATGGTGCACAACTTACCCCAGGAGGTCCGCGATGGAACAAGTTCTCATAGGAGTTCGTGAAGTGGCGCTCATCTTGGGCACCAGTCCTGCCGCGATCCGGCGAAGAGTTTTTCGCGGGCAATGGGATTTGGTTCCGAAGCCTCAGCGGCTTGGAAGTCGAGTCGTTTGGCATCGCGCAGATATAGAAGAATGGCTCATGCAGCGCTTCGGCCATGGGGTATCTGCGCCTGATCACTCCTCATTGCATTTTGCAAGCAAAGATAAAAAGCGCGGACGGCCAAGGAGACGATAATGTATTCAGTTAAAATTGAAGATATTACATATGAAGCACTGTCTCAAGGTGATTTGTCACAAATAAAATTAAGTGACATAAAATCAATAATGATCAAATTGCGCATATCTCCATGTGCTCAGAGTATCTTTGAAAAGATTTATATATTCATAAGATATGGAGGAAAGGCCTTTCCAGGCAATAAATATTTGGCAATGAAGATTGGCGTGAGCTCTCGTACAATAAGAAGGGCTCTCGGGAAACTTGTTCAGTCAAAGATGATCATTATCGAGGAAAGGCAAGGAACGACAAATAGATATCACATAAGACCTGAGCAATTGTCGCATATTTTGATAGGGCGACTCAGGGCAAGCACCTCTCGACCCGGCCATTCTGTCCACCCCCCC
>NZ_ATHV01000013.1 GCF_000422205.1 Desulfovibrio sp. X2 | reverse complement strand
TACGCGGGGGCCCGATCGTTTCGTGCGCTCTTTGTCGTGCGCCCTGCATGCGGCGCGCTTTTCGATCAATCCGCCGCGCCCGTCGCGTCCGTCGCGTCCGGTCCGGACCGGCCCGTGCCGAAGTGCGCCGCGGCCAGGGCGAGCCAGGCCCGGGCGGGCGGCGAGAGGTGCGCCCCGCGCCGCCAGACGATCACCGCGCACCAGCGCAGGTCGGCCTCGTCCAGCAGCACCGCGCGCACGGGCAGCGCGCCCTGCCGCTCGGTCATGACGCGCGGCATGAGGGCCACGCCCAGACCCGCCGCCACCAGGGCGAAGATGAAGTCCACCTGGCCGCTGCGCGCCACGGCCTGGGGCGAGAAACCCCGGCGCAGGCAGGCGGCCTCGATGCGCGAGGTGAGGGCGAAGCCCTTGTCGTAGAGGATGAAAGGGGTCTCGGCGAGCTCGGCCAGGCGCACCGAGGAGCGCGCGGCCAGGGGATGGTCGCGCCAGAGCACGGCCATCAGAGGGTCGTCGCGCACCTCCAGGCGCGCGAAGTCGTCCGCCACGGGCAGGAGCGAGACGGCAAGCTCGATGTGGCCTTCCAGCACCGCCTCCTCCAGGGCCGCGCTGCCGCGCTCGAGGAGGTCGATCTCCACGCCAGGGTGCAGGCTGCGGTACTCCGCGATGAGCGGCGCGAAGAGCAGGCTGCTGCCGAAGGGAGGCAGCCCCAGGCGCAGCTTGCCCTGGATGAGCCCCTGCAGCTCGGCGAGGTCGGCCAGGAGACGGTCGCGCTCCGCGAGCATGGCCAGGGCCCGGCCGTAGACCACCTCGCCCGCGTCCGTGAGCCGCACCCCTCCGCCCAGCCGCTCCAGAAGCTGCGCGCCGCACTCGTCCTCGAGCTGCTTCACGGCCTTGCTCACGCTCGGCTGGGTCATGAAGGCCGTCTTGGCCGCGGCGGAAAAGCCGCCCTGCCGCACCACCTCGACGAAGACGCGAAGGTTCCGAAGTTCCATGCCCATTCCCATAGGGCATAACTTTCATTCCTACAATTCATTTCACAAATAGTTCAGGCGTGCCTAGCTTCGAGGTGCACAAGGAGAACGAACATGAGTTTCACATCGCTCAAGCTTTCCGGCCGCAGGGCGCTTCATCGCAGCAGATGGCTGCAGATCGGCGTACTCTCGGCCATCTGGTGGCCCTTCGACCGGCTCGCGAGCGCCCTGTCCCTGCCCATGCCCGGCGGCGTGCTCGGCATGGCGGCGCTGCTCATCCTGCTCCTCTCGGGCCGCGTGCCCGCCGGGTGGCTTCGCCGCGGCTCGTCGAGCCTGCTCGACCACATGATCCTCTTCTTCGTCCCCGCCACCCTGGCCGTGCTCGACCACCGCGAGCTGATGAGCCTCGTGGGCCTCAAGGTCCTGCTGGTCATCGTGGCGGGCACGGTGGCGGTCATGACCACCACGGCCCTGGCCGTGGAGTTCTGCTTCCGCCTGGGGAACCGCCATGCATAGCGGGCTCTGGCACGTCGCCCTGCCCGTGTTCTGGGCGCTGGCCACGCCGCTCTTCTATCTCGCGGCGCGCGCCGTGAACCGCCGCACCGGGGCCTGGTGGAGCTCGCCGCTGCTGCTCTCCTGGCTCTTCTGCCTGGTCCCGGCCCTTCTCCTGCACACCAGCTACCGCGAGTACCTGGTGGGCACGCACTGGCTCCTGACCCTGCTCGGCCCGACCACCGTGGCCTTCGCCCTGCCCATCTACGAGCAGCGCGAGCTGATCCGGCGCCACTGGCCTATCCTGGCCGTGGGGCTCGTGGTCGGCTGCTCCGTGGCGCTGGGCAGCTCGTGGCTGCTGGCCACCTGGCTCAGCCTCTCGCCGGAGCTCTGCCGCACCCTGCTGCCGCGCTCCTTCACCACGCCTTTCGCCATGGCCGCGTCCAGCGACGTGGGCGGCAGGCCGGACCTGACCGCGGTCTGCGTGGTCGTCACGGGGATTCTCGGGGGCATGGTGGGGGAGAGCCTGCGCAAGCTGCTGCCCCTGCGCTCGACCCTGGCCCGGGGGATGATGTTCGGCATGGGCGCGCACGGCGTGGGCGTGGCCAAGGCGCGCGAGGTGGGCCGGGAGGAAGGCTCCGTGGCCGGTCTGGTCATGGTCCTGGCCGGGCTCTCCTGCGTCGCCGTTGCCCCCCTGGTCGCCCTCTTCCTGCACTGAAAAAGGCGACCCAAGCGGCCGCCCCCGACACAAACGCCCCAGTCCCTCAGGCCGCTCAAAAAGCGCCGGATGCAAGGCGCAAGAAACGTTCAGACCCTCGCGTAGTCCACCTACGCGAGGGCCTGAACGTTTCGCAGCAACGCCGCGGACGGCGCGTTTTCAGCGCCCTGAACTGCGCTCCTCGCGCACGACGTCGAGGATGTATTGCCCGTAGGTGTTCTTGGACATCTCGCGGCCGAGCTCTTCCAGTTGGTCGAGGCCGATGTAGCCCATGCGGAAGGCGATCTCCTCGATGCAGGCCACCACGAGGTCCTGGCGCTGCTGGATGACCTGCACGAAGCCCGCGGCCTGGTGCAGCGACTCGAAGGTGCCGGTGTCGAGCCAGGCGTAGCCCCGGCCCAGGAACTCCACGCGCAGTTCGCCGCGCGCGAGGTAGGCGTTGTTCACGTCCGTGATCTCGAGCTCGCCGCGCGGGGACGGCGCGAGCCCCTTGGCGATGGAGACGACGGAGTTGTCGTAGAAGTAGAGCCCCGTGACCGCGTAGCGCGACTTGGGGCGCTCGGGCTTCTCCTCGATGCTGATGGCGCGGCCCGCGGCGTCGAACTCCACCACGCCGTAGCGCTCCGGGTCCTTGACCTTGTAGCCGAAGACCAGGCCGCCCTTCTCCAGGCGCGCGCACTCCTGCAGCTTCTTCGAGAGCCCCTGGCCGTAGAAGACGTTGTCCCCGAGCACCAGGCAGACCGGATCGGCCCCGATGAACTCCTCGGCCAGGAGGAAGGCCTGGGCCAGCCCCTCGGGCCGCGGCTGCTCGATGTAGGTGAGCGAGAGGCCGAGGCGCTCGCCCGTGCCGAACATCTGCCGGAAGCGCGGCAGGTCCTGCGGGGTGGAGATGATGCAGATGTCCCGGATGCCCGCGAGCATGAGCACGGACAGGGGGTAGTAGACCATGGGCTTGTCGTAGAGCGGCAGCAGCTGCTTGCACACGCCGCGCGTGATGGGGGAGAGCCGCGTGCCCGACCCGCCTGCCAGGATGATGCCCTTCATGGAATGCTCCTTCGTCCGGAAAATGGTGCGTGAGGCGAACGCAGGGTGCCGGTTTCTTGCCATGCGCGCAAGAGCGATCTATAGATGAAGACTTGATCGCACCCAAACCCCGCGAGGCGACATGCAAAGAGGCCCATCCTTCCATCTC
Source organism: Desulfovibrio sp. X2 (assembly GCF_000422205.1). NCBI lineage: Bacteria > Pseudomonadati > Thermodesulfobacteriota > Desulfovibrionia > Desulfovibrionales > Desulfovibrionaceae > Desulfovibrio > Desulfovibrio sp. X2. The sequence goes on along the minus strand of NZ_ATHV01000013.1, from coordinate 80,130 downwards.
CCGCTCGGCGGCGTCTTCATGGTCGTCCTCTTCCTGGTTCTGGCCTTTCTCTTCGCCTTCGTCCAGGTGGGTGTCATCACCATCGCCTTCGCCAAGCTCGGCCTGACCCCGAACCAGGGCTTCCTGCTGCTCATGGGCACGCTCTTCGGCGCGGCGGTGAACCTGCCGCTGTTCCGCACCGGGCGCCAGGTCAAGGTCTGCAAGCCGGACCTCTCCCTGATGTTCCGCCACCAGCGCGGCCCCTGGATGCGCTGCGAGGAGGGCACGCTCGTGGACCAGACCGTGGCCGTGAACATGGGCGGCTGCATCATCCCCTGCTTCCTCTCGGCCTGGCTCGTCTCGCACATGGGCGTCTCCCTGCCCCTGATCATCGCCGTGGTCGTTGTCAGCGCGGTCTGCTACAAGCTCGCCCGGCCGGTGCAGGGCGTGGGCATCGGCATCCCCATCCTGGTGCCGCCCCTGGTCACGGCGCTGGCGGCCATCACCCTGGCGCCGCCCGCGCAGGCCCCGGCGGTGGCCTACGTCTCCGGCTCGCTCGGCACGCTCATCGGCGCGGACGTGATGCACCTGCTCCGGCCCGCGACCATGAAGGAGTTGGAGGCCCCCATGCTTTCCATCGGCGGCGCGGGAACGTTCGACGGCATCTTCATCACCGGCATCCTGGCCGTGCTCCTGGCCTGAGGCAGCCATGCAGCCGCTTTTGGTCATGAGCGCCTGCCTCGCCGGGCGGAGGACGCGGTACGACGGGCGGCCCGTCTACGCCGCGCGCCTCGTGGAATATCTCGCGCGCGACTTCGAGATCCTGGCGCTCTGCCCCGAGGTGGCGGCGGGCCTGCCCGTGCCCCGCGAGCCCATCAACCTTTCCGGCACGCCCTTCTCGCCCCTGATGATCGGCGTCGCCACCGGCACGGACTACACCTTCCGCGTCACCGGCCGCATCCTGGAGATGGTGGAGGCCCTGGCCGGAAGGAATCCGGCGGCCTTCGTGCTCAAGAGCAGGTCCCCGACCTGCGCCGCGGTCACGCCCATCCCGGTGTACGACCGCGTGGGCCCCTCGCCGGACAAGCGGGAGAGCCGCGAGATCGGACGCTCCCTGGGCCTGTTCGCGCGCCAGGTGCGCCGCCGCTTCCCGGGCGTGCCCGTGGCCGACGAGCGCGTCCTGGCCGATTCCGCGGCGCTCGAATCCTTCGCCCGCGTGGCCCTGGCCCGGGCCCAGGCGCCCGCCGAGACCGCCCCCGCACCGGATTCATCCCCCAAGGAGAGACCATGACATCCCAGATGCGGCCCGCCCTGCTCGCCGTCACCGCGCCCGAGGGGCTGGCCTGCGACGCCGGGGACACCTGCGCCCTGGTCCAGGGTCCCCTGCCCGGCATCACCCTGCCCCTGCTCGCCTGCGCCCCGGGCTCGCCCCGGCCGCGCGCGGGCTGGATACTCTCGCTCGCGGGCGAGGCGGTGTTCCAGGCCACGGGCACGGCCGTGTGGCCCGGCCAGGGCACGGACGCCCCGGCGACGCCCACGCCCCCCGCCTCCCTGGCCACCCTGCTGCGCGCGAAAAAGCCCTGCGCCCTGTCCGTGGAGACGACCTTCACGGTGGAGCGACGCGGCATCTCGCTGGCCTGGATCACCCTCTCGGACAAGGGCAGCCGGGGCGAGCGCACGGACGCCTCGGGCCCGCTCATCGAGGAGCTCTGCGGCTCGGCCATGGAGCTCTCGCTGGCGCGCGGCCTGGTCATCCCGGACGACGAGGGGCTCTTGCGCGGGCTTCTCTCCTCGCTCGCGCTGGTGGAAGGCTTCGACCTCATCCTGACCACCGGCGGAACCGGCCTCGGCCCGCGCGACGTGACGCCCGAGGCGACGCTCGCCGTCATCGACAAGCGGCTGCCCGGCTTCGAGCGGGCCATGACCCTGACCTCGCTGGAGAAGACGCCGCACGCGGCCATCTCCCGCGCCGTGGCCGGGACCATCGGGCAGAGCATCGTGGTCAACATGCCCGGCTCGCCCAAGGCCGTGCGCGAGACGCTCGGGGCCATCCTGCCCGCCCTGCCCCACGCCCTGGACAAGCTCTTCGGCGACCCCACGGACTGCGGCCAGGGATGACATCTTCAAGGCAAATACAACCCATCGAAATAGTTGATGAACAAATAAGCTGACCCGGAGGCCACGCGGCGGTGGTCTTCGCGGCCGAAAACGGGTATGAAGGGACGGCTGCGGCCCGTGTCGACTGACGGCCGGGCGCGCACTTCACCAGGGGCCTTCTTACGACGCGCGAGGGACGCCGACGACGCCTGCATGGAACGGTTCAGAGCCGATTTACACATCCACTCACGGTATTCCCGGGCCACGTCCAAGGCCCTGACCCCCCGCCACCTCTCCGCCTGGGCCCTGGCCAAGGGCCTGGAGGTCATCGGCACGGGGGACTTCACCCATCCCAAATGGCTCGAGGAGATCGCCGAGTCCTGCGTGGACGACGGCTCAGGCCTCCTGACCCTGCGCTCGCCCAAGGGGCTCTCCTCGGAGATCCCGCACCTGGACGGCTGGCTGCCCCAGGGCCGCACGCGCTTCGTGCTCCAGGCGGAGATAAGCTCCATCTACAAGCGCGGCGGACGCGTGCGCAAGGTGCACAACCTGGTCTTCGTGCCCTCCCTGGACAAGGCGCGCGAGCTGAACGCCAGGCTCTCGGCCATCGGCAACCTCGCCTCGGACGGCCGCCCCATCCTGGGGCTCGACTCCAAGAACCTTCTCGAGATGGTCCTCGAGCTCGGCGGCATGTCCTTCCTCGTGCCCGCGCACATCTGGACGCCGTGGTTCTCGCTCTTCGGCTCGGCCTCGGGCTTCGACTCCATGGAGGAGTGCTTCGGCGACCTCTCGTCGGAGATTTTCGCCCTGGAGACCGGCCTGTCCTCCGACCCGGACATGAACCGCCTCATCTCCGGGCTCGACCGCTTCCGCCTGATCTCGAACTCCGACGCCCATTCCGGCGAGAAGCTCGGCCGCGAGGCCAACATCTTTTCCGGCGAGATGACCTACGAGACCATCTACCGCTCCCTCAAGGGCGAGGGGCTGGGCCAGGGATTCCTCGGCACCTACGAGTTCTTCCCCGAGGAGGGCAAGTACCACCTGGACGGCCACCGCAAGTGCGGCGTGGTGCTGGAGCCGCGCGACGCCATGGCCCGGGGCAACATCTGCCCGGTCTGCGGCAAGCCGCTGACGCTCGGCGTGCTGCACCGCGTCATGGAGCTGGCCGACCGCGAGGCGCCCGAGAACCCGCAGGGCCAACCCGCCTTCTCCTCGCTCATCCCGCTGTCCGAGGTCTGCGGCGAGGTCATCGGCGCCGGGCCCGGCACCAAGAAATCCCAGGCCCTCTACACCAAGGCCGTCTCCCGCTTCGGCTCGGAGATGGGCGTGCTCTGCGACGTGCCGCCCGAGGACCTCTCCCGGGTCCACCCCCTGCTCGGCGAGGCCGTGGGCCGCATGCGCCAGGGCAGGGTGCTGCGCGATCCCGGCTTCGACGGCCAGTTCGGCGTCATCTCGGTCTTCTCCCAGGCCGAGAAGCAGGAGATGCGCCAGGGCCGCTTCCTGGCCACGGGCCTTTCCGGCGGCCTGCTTCCGGGCGCGGAGGCCAGGCCCGCCCAGTCCGCCCAAGCTTCGGGCGAAAAGGCCGACACGGCCCGTTCCGAAATCGCTCCGGCAGGCGCGGCTCCCGCGCCCGGGAAATCCGGCGCGGACGCGGACGCGGCCCCGCTGACAGTCTTTCAGCCCGCGCGCCCCGCCGCGCCCGCCTGGAACGAGGCGCAGCAGCAGGCCATGGCGGCCGGGCCGCACCCGGTCCTGGTGCTGGCCGGTCCCGGCACGGGCAAGACCCAGACCCTCATGGGCCGCGCCGAGGCGCTCATGGCCGCGGGCACCCCGGCCTCGGAGATCCTGGCCGTGACCTTCACCCGCCGCGCCGCGGCCGAGATGCGCGAGCGGCTCGCCCGGGGCAAGGAGGAGGGCACGGCGCTTCCGCGCGCCGACACCCTGCACGCCCTGGCCTTCGAGTACTGGGCCGGGGCCTATGCCGAGGCGCCCACGGTCATGGACGAGGACTCGGCGCGCCGCGTCTTCGCCGAGTGCATGCCCGAGCTTTCCGGCGCGCGCCTGAAGCAGGCCTTCGCCGGGTACATGCTGGCCCGCGAGCAGCGGGCGGTGGACGACGCCATGCGCGAGACCTTCCGCCCCTACGTCAAGAAGAAGGAATACTGGAACCTGGTGGACTACGCGGACCTGCTCGAATTCTGGCTGGAGCAGATAGAGTCCGGGATTTACGTACGCCGCCACCGCCACCTGCTGGTGGACGAGGTCCAGGACCTCTCGGCCCTGCAGCTGGCCGTGGTCAAGGCCCTGGCCGGGCCGGAGGGGACCGGGCTCTTCGCCATCGGCGACCCGGACCAGTCCATCTATTCCTTCCGCGGCGCCCTGCCCGCGGTGGAGGCCGACCTGCGCGCGGCCTGGCCGAACCTCGAGGTCGTGCGCCTGACCGAGAACTACCGCAGCGCGCCGCCGGTGCTCACGCTCTCCGCGGCCCTGTTCCCGGGCCGCGCGCCGCTGCGCGCCCATCTTTCCGAGCCCGGCGAGCAGCTCATCTTCACCGCGCCGGACGCGGCCCGCGAGGCCGCCTGGATCGGCGAGCGCGTGCGCGCCCTGCTTGGCGGGTCGAGCGCCACGCTCGACGGCGGCCGAGGCGGGGGCCTTTCGCCCGGGGAGATCGCGATCCTCGTGCGCTTCAAGGCCCTGGCAGGCCCCATCCGCCGCACCCTGGAACGGCTGGGACTGCCCTGCTCCGTGCCCGAGGCCGAGGCCTTCTGGCTCGAGCCGCGCATCGCGGCCATCATGGCCACGGCCAAGGGATTCCTGGGCATGACCGTGCCCGACGAGGTGGCCCTGCAGACCGCAGGGCTTGCCGCCGAGCCCACGGACGAGGGCGCGGCCGAGGAGCCGGAACCGCTTTCCGTGCCGGAGAAAGTCCTGGCCAAGGGGCCGCTCGGCCTGGCCGCCTATTTCCAGGACCTCAAGCCCTTCGACCGCATGTTCTGGAACGGCAGGCCGTTCAAGGAGTTCTCGCGGGCCTTCGAGGTCCAGGGAGGCTGGGCCGGGCTCGTCAACTGGGTGGATCTGCAGAGCGCCACGGAGCAGGTGCGCCAGAAGGCGGAGCGCGTGCAGATCATGACCCTGCACGCGGCCAAGGGGCTCGAGTTCGGCGCGGTCTTCCTGCCCGCCCTGGAGGACGGGCTCCTGCCGTTCGCGGGCATGGGCTTCCTCTCGGGCAAGGCGTCCGACGAGAGGCCGGACGAGGCCGAGGAGAGGCGGCTGTTCTACGTGGGGCTCACGCGCTCCAGGGGCAGGCTCTACCTCTCCCGGGCCCAGAGCCGGATGCTCTACGGCAGGGAGCTCAGGCTTCCGGCCTCGCGCTTCCTGGAGGCGCTGCCGCAGGAACTCCTGCGCGCCTCGGTCATGGTTCCGAAGACCGTGCGCCAGGAGCGCCAGATTCAGCTGATGTAGCGGAATTTCCGGGCGGGGCGGGCAGGCGGGAAGCGCCTGCCCGGGCGGCGCTGCCCGTGACGGGCCGCGTTCAGTCCGAGAGGCCGACGGGCTCCACGGCCTCGGGGCCGGGCACCCGGCCGCGGCAGTAGACGTGGCGCTCGTAGAAGACCGAGACCCTGAGCGCCACCCCGTGGCTGAGCCCGCAGTCCTTGAGACGGCAATAGACATGAAGCGGATTCAAACTGTGTTGCAGGAACATGCGCATTCTTCTCATGGCCGAACCCCCTCGGCGTCTTCCAGCCGGCTGGTGCTGTCCTTGAGCGAAGCAATATCCGTGCCCGGCAGGCCCTCATCCGGCCTGCGCGCGCGGCCCGCGCCCGGGAGCCGCGGCCTTTGCCGGGCCGGGCGCACGACGCATTCCTGACGCCATGGACACGGAATAAAGACATGCCCAAGACCCGCAAACCGAGCAGCAGCCCTTCCCTGCCCCTGTCCGTGGGGCCCACTGACTTTCCTTTCCGCGTGGCCGCCCCCTCCTGGGTCTGGCCCGGCACGGTGGGAGAAAACTGCCGCCGCCTGGGCGAAATCTTCGACGAGATAGGCATCCTGCTCTTCGAGTCCAAGGCCTGCCTGGAATACGGGGAGGAGGACCTGCCCCGGACCCTGGCCGAGCTCTCCCTCAACTACCACCTGCACCTGCCGCTCGACCTGCCCTGGAAGGACGGAATCCTGGCGGTCAGCCACGTCATCACCTCCCTTCTGGACAAGACCGCCTTCCTCGACCCCTGGGGCTTCGTGGTGCACGCCCCGCCCCACGCCAAGCAGCTGGACGAGCTGGCCTTCTGCTTCATCCACAAGGGAATCAAGCCGGATCGGGTGCTGCTCGAGAACACCAAGGAGTTCAACCCCCTCGAATTCTGGTGCGACATCCGCTACCTGGGCCTGAACCTCTGCCTGGACCTCGGCCACCTGATGCTCTACGGCCAGGAGCGCCTGCTCGAACTGCCCAGGCTCTGGCCGCGCGTGAAGCTCGTGCACCTGTGCGCCCCGGCGCCGGACGGCCGCCACCTGCCGCTGACCGAGCTGGACGCCGAGGGCCGCGCGCTCGTGCGCATCATCCTCTCGCGCATGAGCCCGGACACCGTGGTCATGCCCGAGGTCTTCGACCCCGAGGGCCTGGCCGCCTCCATGGCCGTGCTGCACGAGGTCCTGAGCGGCGGGGGCTAGGATGGTCACGCTGGTGCTCGGGGGACAGTCTTCGGGCAAGTCCGACTTCGCCCTCTCGCTCCTCGACGCCGCGCCCGGCCGCCGCGTCATGGTGGCCACGGGACTGGCCGCGGACCAGGACTTCCGGGCCCGGATCATGGCCCACAAGCGCGGCCGGGAAGCCGCGCTGCCCGTGGTCGAGGCGCGCGCGGACCTGCCCGCCGTGCTCGGCGGGCTCCTGCCCGACCACGACGCCGTCCTCGTGGATGCGCTTGATTTCTGGCTGTATTCCTGCATGATGCAAGGTGAGGAAGAGGCCCGGCTCTCGGAACTGGAACAGGTTCTCGGGGCCGCGGGCGGGAAGGTGGTCGTGCTCGTCTCCCAGGAGGCAGGGCTCTGCCCCGTGGCCGGGGATGCGGCCACTCGCGCCTTCATTCGCGCCCAGGGCACCTGCAACAAGCGGCTGGCCGCGCTCGCCGACGCCGTCTGGCTGGTGGCCGCCGGTCTGCCGCTGCAACTCAAGGGTTGAGCCCGAAGGCACCAGATGGCCTATTTCCGCAAGCTCGACGAGGAACTGCGCCGCCTGACCGGCCTGCTGCAGAAGGACCAGCGCTGGCTGATCCTCATGACCGCCGACCCGGACGCCATGGGCTGCGCCATGGCGCTGCGCCGCATCATCGGCCGCAAGGTGGCCAAGGTGGGGCTCGCGCACATCAACGAGATCAGGCGGCCGGACAACCTGGCCATGATCCGCTACCTGCGCATCCCGACCAAGCTGCTCACGCCCCGCATCGCCGCGCGCTACGACCATTTCGCCCTGGTGGACTCCCAGCCGCACCACAATCCGGCTTTCCAGGACTTCACGTTCTCCATCGTCCTGGACCACCACCCCGTGAAGAAGGAGGCCCCGGTCAAGGCGGACTTCGCGGAGATCCGCACCGAGTACGGCGCCTGCTCCACCCTGCTCACCGAGTACCTCTACAACCTGGACATCAAGCCCGCGCCCTTCCTGGCCACGGCGCTGCTCTACGGCATCAAGTCCGACACCCAGAGCTTCGAGCGCGAGTTCTGCGACACGGACGTGCGCGCCTTCCGCTACCTCTCCAAGTTCGCCAACCAGATGGCGCTCAAGAAGATCGTGCGCAGCGAATACCACCTGCGCTGGCTCGACTACTTCCGCAAGGCGCTCGAGCAGCTGGAGATCTGCGACCAGGGCGCCTACGTCTTCATGGGCAAGGTGGAGAACCCGGACATCCTGGTCATCCTGGCCGACTTCTTCCTGCACGTGCACGAGATCGGCTGGACCGCTGTGGCGGGCCAGTGCAAGAACTCCCTGGTGGTCATCTTCCGCGGCGACGGCCTGACGCGCGACGTGGGCCAGATGGCCTCCGACCTCTTCGGGGACCTGGGCAGCGCGGGCGGCCACAGCCAGGCCGCGCGCGCCGAGATCGACCTCGCCAAGCTCACCGTCTCGCCCGAGGACCTGCTCTGCGGCCGCTTCGACGGCAAGAAGCTGCGCTGCTGCAACGGGCACCTGGGCGAGGCGCCGCCGAGCGCCGCCCCCAAAACCGTGCCCGAGGCCGCGCCCGACGGACCATCCGCGAAGAAACCCTGACCCGACCGCCCGTGCGGCCCGCGACATGCCCTTAAAAGACAGACTCAACCTCGCCCAGGACCCCGTCTACCTCGTGGACGGCTCGGCCTTCATCTACCGCGGCTTCTACGCCTTCCGCGACATGAGCACGCACGAGGGCTTTCCCACCAACGCCGTCTACGTGGTCCTGCGCATGATGCTCAAGATCCTGCGCGAGGAGCGGCCCGCGTTCATGGGCTTCTTCCTGGACGGCAAGGGGAAGACGTTCCGCGACGACATCTACGCCGAGTACAAGGCGCAGCGCCAGGCCACGCCCGAGGACCTGATCAGGCAGATCGAGCCCATCAAGCAGGGACTCGCCCTGCTCGGCCTGCCCATCATCGTCTCCGAGGGCTCGGAGGCGGACGACTGCATCGCCTCGGTGGCCGACCGGCTCAAGGGCGAGCGCCCCGTGGTCATCGTGGGCGCGGACAAGGACCTGCGCCAGTGCCTCGATGCGCGCGTCTGGCTCTGGGACCCGTCCGGCAAGCAGGAGAAGCTCGAGGGCGTGGCCGAGTTCACGGCCGCAACCGGGCTTTCGCCCGCCGCCTGGCCGGACTTCCAGGCCCTGACCGGCGACTCGGCGGACAACATCCCGGGCGTGCCCGGCATCGGCCCCAAGTCCGCGACCGAGCTCATGGCGGGCCGCGCGAGCCTCGAGGAGCTGTGGCGCGACCTGGCCGAGGTGCCCGAGAAGTACAGGAAGAAGCTCACCGGCCAGGAGGAGGCCTCGTACCGCTGGCGCGATCTGACGCGGCTGCGCACGGACTTCTGCCAAGACCTCTCCCTGGAGCGCCTCACCCTCGCCGCGCCCGACATCGCCGGACTCAAGGAGTTCATCAGACAGTACGAGTTCGGCTCGCTCGTGCGCGAGCTGCCGAGGGACATGGCCCGGGAGATTTCGCAGGGGCCGGGCACGGGCCAGGCCTCGGGCCCGAGCCATGGCAAGACGGCGGCTCAGGCCGCCTCCGCCGCGCAGGCCGGGTCCAAGGGCGCGAAAGGCGCCAAGGGCAAGGCTGCCGCCGCGCAGGGAAAGAATCTTTTCGACTTCATGCCCCAGGGCGCCGGGCAGACCGCCCCGGCCGCCGAGGCGGCGTCCGCCGTGGCGGGAACGGCCGGGACGGCGGCCGGGCTGCCGCCCCTCTCCGGCCTGGAGACGGGCTGCGTGCCCCCGGGAACGGGCACGGACGCGCACGGCGCGGGCGCCGACGCCGGGGCCTTCGCCCTGGGCCTCGGCGAGGCCGAGTGGCGCTTTGCCGGGAGCGAGGCCGAGCTTGCCGCCGCGCTTTCAGACTGCGCCTCCCTGGCCGTGCCCTCGCTCAAGGAACTGCTCGGCCGCGATGCCGCGTGGCAGAACGTGCCCCTCGCCCGCGTGCGCGACCTGGGCCTCATGGCCTACCTCCTGAACCCGGAGGAGCGCGAATACGGCCTGCCGCACCTGCTGGCCGCGAGCATCGGCGATCCGGACTTCACGCCCGCGCCGCACGGCGCGCCCGGCCTGGCCGCGCTGGAGCTCGGCCGCACCCTGGCCAAGCGGCTCGAGATCTCGGGCATGGGCGACCTCTACGCAACCCTCGAGCTGCCCCTGGTGCCCGTGCTCACGGACATGGAGCGCGCGGGCGTGGCCATCGACCTCACGGCCTTCACGTCCTTCCTGGCCGAGGTCACCGAGGGCATCGACACGCTGACCGCCAAGATCTACGCCGCCGCGGGCGAGGAGTTCAACGTGCGTTCGAGCCAGCAGCTCGGCCGCATCCTCTTCGAGAAGATGGGGCTGAAGCCCCGGGGCAAGACGCCGGGCGGCCAGCCCTCCACCTCCCAGGCGGCGCTGGAGAAGATGGCCGGGGACAGCGAGCTCATCGACCTGGTCCTGGAGTTCCGGGGCCTGGAGAAGATGCGCTCCACCTACCTCGAGCCCCTGCCGCGGCTCGTGGACGGCCAGGGCCGCATCCACACCACCTTCAACAACCTCTCCACGGCCACGGGCAGGCTCTCGAGCTCGGGCCCGAACCTGCAGAACATCCCCATCCGCGGCCCCATGGGCGGCCGCATGCGGGCCTGCTTCACGGCCGCGCCGGGCAAGCTCCTAGCCTCGGCCGACTACTCGCAGATCGAGCTTCGGCTCCTGGCGCACCTGTGCGGCGACCCCGGGCTGACCTCGGCCTTCAGGGCGGGCGAGGACATCCACGCGCGCACCGCGGCCATCTTGCACGGCAAGGAGCCGGACGAGGTCACGCCCGCCGAGCGGCGCGGCGCCAAGACCATCAACTTCGGCCTGCTCTACGGCATGGGGCCGCAGCGCCTCTCGCGCGAGCTGAAGATCACGCTCACCGAGGCCAAGGACTTCATCGCCCGCTACTTCGAGCGCATGCCGAGGGTGAAGGCCTTCTTCGAGGGCGTGGAGCAGGAGGCGCGGCGCGACGGCTTCGTGACCACCATGCTCGGCCGCCGCCGCCTGCTGCCCGGGCTCCGCTCGCGCAACGACAACGAGCAGTCCCAGGCCGTGCGCCAGGCCATCAACACGCGCGTGCAGGGCTCGGCCGCGGACATCATCAAGCTGGCCATGATCCGCGCCCACGAGGACGCGGAGCTGAAAAGGCTCGACGCGCGCCTGATCCTGCAGGTGCACGACGAACTGCTCGTCGAGGCCCCGGCGGCCACCGCGCAGGCCGCGGGCGAACGCCTGGCCGCGATCATGACCCACGTCGCCGACCTCGACGTGCCCCTGGCCGTGGAATGGGGCGTGGGAAAAAACTGGGCCGAGGCGCACTGACCTTTTCCCCGGCCTCTTTCGCCGAGCCTTTGCGGCCCCTTTGCGGTCCCCTTTGCGGCCCCTTTTGCGGAAGACTTCCTCTCCCGCATCTTCGGGCTTTGCCGTATTTGCCGCCTGCCCGATTTGTGGCATGTTCCGCCGCATGGGCCAGTGAAGGCCCAAGAGGAGGAGCACACCATGAAACTGCTCGAGGAATTCAAGACCTTCGCCGTCAAGGGCAACGCCGTGGACATGGCCGTGGGCATCATCGTCGGCGCGGCCTTCGGCAAGATCGTCAGCTCGCTCGTGGCCGACGTGATCATGCCGCCCATCGGGCTCGCGCTCGGCGGGGTGAACTTCACGGGCCTGACCGTGACCCTGCGCCAGGCCGCGGGTGACACCCCCGCGGTGGTCCTGCGCTACGGCGCCTTCATCCAGACCGTGGTGGACTTCGCCATCGTCGCCTTTGCGGTCTTCCTGCTGGTCAAGGGCATCAACTCGCTCAAGCGCAAGGAGGAGGCCGCCCCGGCCGCGCCGCCGGCGCCGACCAAGAGCGAGGTTCTGCTGGGCGAGATCAGGGACCTGCTGAAGGACGGCAACCGCTGATCCCCGGCGTTGCCGCTGCGGGCGCCGCACCGGGCGCGGCCGTCGGCGCCGCGCCTTGGGCGCTCCGGCTTCTTGAGGGCGCTGAGGTATTGCGGTACATGGGGTTGCACGTCTGATCGGCGGTATTATGGTATCGCCGAGTCCGACGTAAGCAAGGAGACGTTCATGACCGCGACCGACACGCCCGAACACGCCGCCGGCCACCCGACCGAAGGATGCGGCTGCGGCGGCCTGATGCCCGAGGTGACCTTCTCCACCTTCGTCCTGTCGCTGGCCTCCTCGGCCCTGGTGCACCTCGGCGAGGTGCCCGCGCCCGAAAGCGGCACGATGCAGGAGGACCTGACCCTGGCCAAGCACACCATCGACATCCTGTGCATGCTGAAGTGCAAGACCGCCAAGTGCCTGGAGCCCGACGAGGCCCGGCTGCTCGAGGACGTGCTCTTCGAGCTGCGCATGAAATACGTCGCCAAGACGAAGTAAAGGACCCGCAATGCCCTCTCTCTTTCGCGCCGGACTGGTCGGAGTGACCGGCTACACCGGCATGGAACTGGCCCGGCTCCTGGCCTCCCACCCGTCCCTCGAACTCGTGCGCGCCACCTCGCGCAGCGAGGCGGGCAGGCGCCTGGCCGACCTCTTCCCCCATCTGGAGAAGACCGCTCCCGGAGACGTGGTCGTGAGCGAGCCCGACGTGGCGGACCTGAAGGCCGCCTGCGACGTGGTCTTCCTGGCCGTGCCCCACGGCACCGCCATGGACATGGCGGGCGAGCTGCTCGACGCGGGCGCCCGCGTGGTGGACCTCTCGGCCGACTTCAGGCTGCACGACAAGGACGTGTACGAGAAGTGGTACGGCCTGGCCCACCGCCGCACCGACCTCCTGGGCGAGGCGGTCTTCGGCCTCGTGGAACTCTACCGCGAGAAGGTGAAGCACGCCCGCCTGGTGGCCAACCCGGGCTGCTACCCGACCTCGGCCATCCTCGGCCTGACCCCGGCGCTGGAATCGGGCATCGCGGAGCCGGACGGCATCGTCATCGACTCCAAGTCCGGAGCCACGGGCGCCGGTCGCGGGGCCAAGGTGCCCATGCTCTTCTGCGAGGTCTCGGACAGCTTCCGTGCCTACGGCATCGGCACGCACCGCCACACGCCGGAGATCGAGCAGGAGCTTTCCAAGGCCGCGGGCGGAGAGCTGACCGTCTCCTTCAACCCGCACCTGCTGCCCCTGAACCGGGGCATCCTCTCGACCATGTACCTGCGGCTCAAAAAGCCCATGACCACGGCCGAGGTGCGCGAGATCTACCTTTCCCGCTACGCTGACGAGCGCTGGGTCAGGGTGCTGCCCGAGGGCAGGTTCCCGGAAACGCGCAGCGTGCGCGGCACCATGTTCTGCGACCTAGGACTCGTGTCCGATCCCCGCACCGGGCGGCTGGTCGTGCTCTCGGCCATAGACAACCTCTGCCGCGGCGCGAGCGGACAGGCGCTGGCCAACGCCAACCTGATGCTCGGCCTGCCGGAGGACGCGGGCCTGACCCTGGCGCCGCTTGCGCCATGAGGTGAACCGACACGCTGCACCCCGACGACCTCACGGCCGAGCCGGTCTTCATCGCGCGGCAGCCCATCTTCGACCGCGCCGAGAACATCTGGGGCTATGAGCTGCTCTTCCGCACGAGCCAGCAGTCGGAGTGCTTCGACCTCGTCGACGGCGACGCGGCCACGAGCCAGGTCATCGCGGAGGGCTTCGTCCTCGCGGGCGACGGCATCCGTCAGGGGTCGCGCCTCCTGATCAACTTCCCGGGGCGCATGCTGCTCGAGGACGCGGCCTTCGCCCTGCCCCCGGACGTCTGCGTCATCGAGGTCCTGGAGACGGTCAGGCCGGAGCCCGACATCCTGCGCGCGCTCAGGCGACTGAAGGACGCCGGCTACATCCTGGCCCTGGACGACTTCGTGGGCGAGCCCGGCTACGAGCCGATCCTCGAGCTCGCGGACATCGTCAAGGTCGACATCCTCGGCCGCTCGCCGGGGGAGGTCATCTCCCTCTACAAGCAGCTGAAGCCTTACGGCTGCAAGCTTTTGGCCGAGAAGATCGAGACCGTGCGCATCTACGAGCTGACGCGCCAGCTCGGCTTCGAGTATTTCCAGGGATTCTTCTTCCACAAGCCGCAGATCCTCACCGGCCGCAAGATCAGCAGCTCGGAGCTCTCCAAGCTCCAGCTCCTGGAGAAGCTCGGCCACCCGGACTACGACGTCAACGACCTGGCCCAGATCATCGCCGTGGACATCTCCCTGTCCTACCGGCTGCTGCGCTACATCAACTCCGCCGCCTTCTCGCTGCGCTCCAAGATCGAATCCGTGCGCCAGGCCATCGTCCTGCTCGGGCAGAAGCAGCTCGCGCAGTGGCTGCGCGTGGTGGTCATGTCCGATTTCAGCCGCAACCAGCGCACCGGCGAGCTGGCCTACATCTCGGCCACGCGCGCCCGCTTCCTCGAGCTCATGGGCGCGGCGACCAAGGCGGGTCAGGCCCCGGAAGCCCTCTTCCTGCTCGGCCTGTTCTCGCTCCTGGACGCCATCATGGGCCAGAGCATGGAGGAGCTGATGGAAAAGCTCCCCCTGGACGACGACATCAGGAACGCCCTCATGGGGCGGGAGTCGCGCGCGGGCCGATGGCTCAGGCTGGTGGACCTCTTCGAGCGCGCCGCGTGGGACGAGCTGCGGGGGCTGCTGGACGAGATGGGGCTCGACCCCGAGATGGTGGCCAGGCTGCACGCCAGGGCCATGGCCTGGGCCGCCCAGATCCTCGGCTTCTCGGGCGTCGGGGAAGAGCCGGTCAAGGGCGACGCGGCTTCGCCCGCCACGCCACCAGCCGCGCCCGCACGCCCCCGCAGATAGCCTGCGGGCCTTTCCGCCCGGCCCCGGGCTCTCCGAAACGACCTGAAATCCCCCGAGTCCCGGCGCTCTCCTCAGCCCGCTATGCCTTGTGCAGCCTCTGGCGCAGCCAGGCAATGGCGAAGAGCAGCAGGAGCAGCCCTGCCGCGAGGTTGCCGAAAAGGCCCGGCCCGCTCTCGCCGCCGAGCGTCACCCAGCTCGAGACGTTCAGGCCGAGGCGGGCGTACAGCTCGTTGGCCACGAGGCCGAGGCCCAGCGAGCAGAGCGCGATGGCCGCGACGTAGAGCGCGGCGGCGCGGCGGCCGAGCATGCTGGCGACCACGGCCACGGTGGCCGCGTTGGTGGCCGGACCGGCGAGCAGGAAGACCAGGGCGGCGCCCGGGGAGAGCCCCTTGAGCGCCAGGGCGGCGACAAGGGGCGTGCTGGCCGTGGCGCAGACGTAGAGCGGCAGGGAGGCGAGGAGCGCCGCGACCATGGACCAGATGCCCGTGCCCAGGGACTGGGCCAGGAAGTGCGGCGGCATGAGCGCGGTGAAGCCGCCCGCCAGCACCGCGCCGCCCAGGAACCACGGGCCGATGTCGCCCGCGAGATCCCACAGGGCGTAGCGCAGCCCCGCGCCCAGGCGGGAGACGCGCGAGCCCTCGGAGTTCACCGTGGTGCAGCAGTGGCCGCAGCCGCAGCTGCCGGTCGCGGCCTCGGCCACCACGCGGTCCCTGATCGTGGCGTCCGGCGCCGCGCACCCGGGCGCGCCTGCGTCCGTCTCCGGCGGCAGGGGGTGGAAGAGGTCTATGGGACCGAGAGGGGCGGCGGCTTCGGAAGGGGCCGCAGAGCCGCCGGATGCCCCGGCCTGGAAGTCAATGTCCTTCCCCCCGGTTTCCGCTGGGGCCGCCTCCTTCTCCGCGGCCCACACGCTCCGGTCACCCTTCTCGCGGCGGTCGAGCCAGGAGACGCCGTAGCCGGTGACCAGGGCCGTGACCAGGGCGGCCAGGGGCCTGAGCAGGGTCATCAGCGGGTCGAGCAGGGCGTAGGTCACGGCGATGGAGTCCACGCCGGTCTCGGGCGTGGCCACCAGGAAGGCGGCCGCCGCCCCCTTGCCCGCACCCTGCTTCCTGAGCCCCGCCGCGGCGGGCAGGACGCCGCAGCTGCACAGGGGGATGGGCACGCCGAGCAGCGCGGCCTTGAGCACCGCGAAGCGGCTCCCGGGCCCCAGGTGGCGGGCCACCATGTCGTCGGGCAGGAGGGTCTTGAGGAGCCCGGCCACGAGGATGCCGAGCAGCATCCAGGGCGCGGCCTCCACGACCACGTCCCAGGAGGCGTAGAGGATCTTCACCAGGGGATCGACTGCGAAGAGCGGGCGCATTCGCTACCTCTCAATATGAACGCATAAGCATATATGCATATGTTTTTTCGCGCCGCGAGCTCGCGCGGGCGGGTGGTTTCTCCGGGTCGCCTCAGCCGTGCCGCACGTGCTCCAGTCCCTGCCTGATGAGGCCGAGGACGTGGTCGTCGTCCAGGGCGTAATAGGCGTTCTTGCCCTCGCGCCGGAAGCGCACCAGCCTGGCCGCGCGCAGGGCGCGCAGCTGGTGCGAGACCGCGGAGTGGGACATGCCGAGCAGCTCCGCGAGGTCGCAGACGCACAGCTCCGCCAGGGCCAAGGCGCTCAGGATGCGCGTGCGCGTGTGGTCGCCCAGGACCTTGAAGAGCTCGGCCAGGTAGAAGAGGTCCGCGTCGGGCGGCATGGCCCCGCGCACCCCGTCCAGGGTCCCGGCGTGGACCTCCCGCGCGTTGCAGACGTCCTCGCAGGCCGCGTCGGCCGATTCGCCGCGGTCATCGGGGCGTGTACGGTCGTTGGGATCGGTACGTGTCGTTTCCATGATCATATGCTCATATGTTTTCAAAACGAGAAAGGCAAGTCCCGATCCGGGATCCTTGCCCGCGTGTCCGCGCGGCCATTCCCCGGTTCTCGCCGGACGCGGCTTCGGGAATCTTCGGTCGCGGGGCCGCTCGGCCGCGCGGCAGCTTCGGGCGGCAGCTTCGGGACGCAGCCTCGGGCGGCCTTGACTTCGCCCCCGGCGCGCGCCACGGTGCAGCCTCGATGCGCGGACAACGGGTCCGGCATCCGGGAACCAAAACCGCGGGTACGACACGCATATATTATGATGGACTGGAAAACACTGCTCACGCCGCGCCGCTTCGAGAGCAAGCCGACGACCCCGGGACACGAGGGCCGCAGCGAGTTCCACCGCGACTACGACCGCATCGTCTTTTCCGGGGCCTTCCGCCGCCTGGGCCGCAAGACCCAGGTGCACCCCATGGCCAGCAACGACCACGTCCACACCCGGCTCACGCACAGCCTGGAGACGGCGAGCGTGGGCCGCTCGCTCGGCCTCTCCGTGGCCGAGGCCCTGGGGGGAGGACTCCCCGAGGGCACGCCGCCCTCGGCCCTGGGCGAGATCGTGCAGGCCGCCTGCCTGGCCCACGACATCGGCAACCCGCCCTTCGGCCACGCGGGCGAGGAGGCGGTGCGCGCCTTCTTCGCAGAGGCTCCCGCCCACCTCATGGATGGACTCGAACCTGCGCAGCGCTCCGACCTGACCACCTTCGAGGGCAACGCCCAGGGATTCCGCATCGTCACGCGCGTCGAGCTCTCGCTGAACGCCGGGGGCATGCGCCTGACCTATCCGACCCTCGGCGCGCTGCTCAAGTATCCCTGGACCTCGGACCATGACGAGGCCGCGAGGCGCCGCAAGTTCTCCTGCTTCCAGAGCGAGCGCGGACAGCTGGACGCAGTGGCCGACGCCCTGGGCCTGGCCGCACGGGAAGACGGCGGTTACCACCGCCACCCCCTGGCCTTCCTGGTCGAGGCCGCGGACGACATCTGCTACTCCCTGCTCGACCTGGAAGACGCCCGCGAGATGGGTCTCTTGCGCTACGACGAGATCGAGGCGGTGCTTCTGCCGCTGGCGGGCAAGGTCTCCGAGGATGCGCTCGCCCCGGACCTGCACGAGCGCAGGCGTCTCTCCTATCTGCGCACGAAGGTCATCGGCCGGGTCGTGGAGGCCGCGTCCGGGGCCTTCGCCGCGAACAACGAGGCCATCCTGGCGGGCGGGATATCCGTCCCCCTGCTCGACCTCTGTCCCGAGGACGTGCGCGCGGGCATAGACGCGGCCAAGGCGCTCGCGCGGCGGCGCATCTACGAGAGCAAGCGCAAGATCGAGCTCGAGATCGGCTCCTTCACGGCCCTCGGCGGGCTGCTCTCCTCCTTCTGCACCGCGGTCTGGGAGCAGGAGGGGCGCGGGCGCCTCTCCGAGCGCGGCAAGCGCCTCTTCGTCATCCTCGGCGAGCACGCGCCGCCCGAGGGCTGCGGCCTCTATGAAGGATACATGCGCGTGCTCGACTACGTGGCGGGCATGACCGACCACTACGCCACCCTGCTCGCCAAGCAGATCGGCGGTCTTGCCGAGAATCTGAGCGTGCGCTAGAAAGCCCCGCATACGCCTCTCATGGCCCTTGTAACCAGCACGGTTCTCGGCTATGGGCTGGCGAACGTTTTCTTTTGGAGTTTTGCAGTATGTCCGACGAGGCAAAAAAGGACGGCGAAAACTTCGCCGCCATGTTCGAGGCCTATGAGGCCGGGATGCAGGATAACGTCCGTGTGGGCGACAAGATCACGGGTACGGTCATCGCCATCGACGGCGCGAGCGTCTTCGTGGGGACCGGCGCCAAGCGCGACGGCGTCATCGAGCGCGAAGAGCTGCTCGACGACAAGGGCGAGCTTACCGTGGCCGTGGGCGACGAGATCGAGCTCTACGTGGTCGGCACGTCCGGCGGCGAGCTCAAGCTGTCCAAGGCCATGAGCGGCCGGGGCGGCTTCGAGATGCTCGAGCAGGCCAAGGCCAACGAGCTGCCCGTGGAGGGCAAGGTCCTGGCGCAGTGCAAGGGCGGCTTCAACGTGCAGGTCATGGGCAAGCGCGCCTTCTGCCCCATGAGCCAGATCGACGACCGCTTCGTCGAGAACGCCGAGGAGTACGTCGGCCAGACCCTGCAGTTCCTGATCATCAAGCTCGAGCAGGGCGGCCGCAACCTGGTCGTCTCCCGCCGCGAGCTGCTCGGCCGCGAGAAGGCCGCCGCCATGGACAAGTTCCAGGAAGAGGTCAAGGCGGGCGACGTGGTCGAGGGCACGGTGAAGCGGCTGGCCGATTTCGGCGCCTTCATCGAGGTCGCTCCCGGCGTCGAGGGCCTGGCCCACATCTCCGAGCTTTCCTGGGGCCGCGTGGACAACCCGGCCGACGCCGTGAAGGTGGGCGACACCCTGCCCGTCAAGCTTCTCGACGTGAGCAAGGGCAAGAAGGGCGGCGTCAAGATCAGCCTCTCGGTCAAGCAGGCCCAGCAGGATCCCTGGGAGACCGCCGGAGACCGCTTCGCCGCGGGCGACAAGGTCGAGGGCAAGGTCATCCGCCTGGCCGACTTCGGCGCCTTCGTGGAGATCGCCCCGGGCCTCGAGGGCCTCGTGCACCTCTCCGAGATGGCCCACGGCCGCCGCATCATGAAGGCCGACGAGGTCGTCACCCCCGGCCAGACCGTGACCGTCTCCATCAAGGACCTCGACCCGGTCAAGCGCCGCATCTCCCTGTCCATCAAGGACGCCGAGGGCGATCCCTGGGGCGGGGTGGTCGAGGGCCTCAGCGTGGGCGCCGAGGTCAAGGGCACCGTGGAGTCCTTCGGCAAGTACGGCCTGTTCGTGACCCTCTTCCCGGGCGTCACCGGCCTGCTGCCCAAGTCCAAGCTGGCCCAGGCCCCCAAGGAGCGCCGCGAGGAGCTCGAAAAGGCCAAGCCCGGCGACGAGGTCAGCGTCTTCGTGGACGAGATCAAGCCCACCGAGCGCAAGATCACCCTGGGCGCAGGCAGGAGCGAGGAATCCGCGGAGCCCAGGGACTGGAAGAAGCACACCTCGGCCGGTCGCGCGCCGTCCCAGAACGGCGGCCACTCCGGCGGCATGGGGCTGCTCGGTGAGAAGCTCGCCGAAGCCATGGCCCGCAAGAAGAAATAGCGCTTTCGCGCTTTTGCGCCAGGGGCCGCCCGGAGACGGGCGGCCCCTGCTTTTTTTGTCTCCCGCCGCTCCCCCCGGTCCGCAGGCCCAAAGCCCCGGCCGCATTCTCGGCATCCTTCGCCCCCCTTCCCTGCCTGCCTCCCTTCCTCTCCCCGGCGCCACCACGCCCCGGCACGGCGTCTGTCCATGTCATTTTTTACATTCTAGTCTTCATTGCTCTTCTGTCCTCGCAATACTTTATCAATAATTTACAATTATGTATTTTGTACCCGCTGTTTTTGCATTTCGGTTACATCCGCCACGTGTCTGGCCCGCAATCAATCCCCGGAGAGCCCTTCGAGAAAATCAAAATTCTTTTCCAATGCTCTAAATTCGTTGACTATTAGCTATCGCAAAAGTTTACGCTCGGTCTTTTTTCCAAAAGAGGCATATTCTATGCTTTTCAGTGGTTGCGGCACACATCGTTCAACATGGAGGAGAAACAAGTGGACGCCAAAACCACCGCGCCGACCCTGCAGCGCAAGCTCGGCCCCTGGATGCTCTGGGGACTGGGAGTGGGCTACGTGATCTCGGGAGAGTACTTCGGATGGAACCTGGGTCTGGCCGAGGGAGGCACGCTCGGCCTCGCCATCGCGACCCTGTTCATCATCCTCATGTACCTGACCTTCACCTTCTGCTACACCGAGCTCGCCTGCGCCATTCCCAAGGCAGGCGGCGCGTTCGACTACGCCACCAAGGGCCTGGGCCGGGACCTCGGCTTCCTGGCGGGCATCGCCCAGGTCATCGAGTTCGTCTTCGCCCCGCCCGCCATCGCCGCGGCCATCGGCGCCTATTTCAGCCTCTTCTTCCCCAACATCCCCGAGGTCGAGATCGCCGTCGCGGCCTACATCCTGTTCACGGCGCTCAACATCTACGGCGTCAAGGCGGCCGCCCAGTTCGAGCTGTTCATCACCGTGCTCGCGGTGGGCGAGCTGCTGCTCTTCTGCGGCGTCACCGCGCCCCACGTCACCTGGGCCAACCTCACCATGGATGCCCTGCCCAACGGCATGAGCGGCGTCTTCGCGGCCATTCCCTTCGCCATCTGGTTCTTCCTGGCCATCGAGGGCGTGGCCAACGTGGCCGAGGAGACCGTGAACCCGCAGAAGAACATCCTCATCGGCTTCGGCTCGGCCATCCTCACCCTGGTCGCGCTGGCCGTCTTCACCTTCGTCTGCTCCGTGGGCGTCGCGGGCTGGCACGCCGTGGTCTACCCCACCCCGGGCGCGGCCCCGTCCGACTCGCCGCTGCCCCTGGCCCTCGGCCACATCGTGGGCGACAACCACCTCCTCTACCACCTGCTCATCTTCGTCGGCCTCTTCGGCCTCGTGGCCTCGTTCCACGGCATCATCCTGGCCGCGGGCCGCGCCGTGCTGGAGATGGGCCGCGTGGGCTACATGGCGCCCGTGCTCGGCAAGGTCAGCAAGCGCTTCAAGACCCCGGCCAACGCGCTCATCGCCAACATGGTCGTGGGCATCGTGGCCCTGCTCACCGGCAAGACCGGCGACATCATCACCCTGTCCTGCTTCGGCGCCCTCACGCTCTACGTCATCTCCCTGGTGACCTACTTCGCCCTGCGCAGGAACGCGCCGGAGATGCACCGGCCCTTCAAGGCCCCGCTCTACCCCCTGTCTCCGGCCGTGGGCCTGATCATCGCCGTGGTCGCCCTGGTCGCGGTGACCGTCTACAACCTGAAGCTGGCCCTCATCTACGGCGCCATCCTGGCCGTGACCTTCGCCTACTTCAAGCTCTTCACCAAGCGCGACGAGGCGGCGGAGGCCCTGGTCTCCCTCGACCCCGTGATGGTGGAGGAAGACTAGCCCCGTCCGATCGACGCCTTGCCGGGACGACACAGGAAAGGCCGCCGGGCGATCGCCCGACGGCCTTTCCGTTCGTCGTGAGCCTCCCGGGGGAGGCGCGCCGCTATTGGACGCTGACCGTTCTGTTGCTCAGGACGTAGATCAGCACCACGAGCGCCGCGATGATCGCGATGACCAGGACGACTCCCCAGAAGTCGCCTGCGGTCTCGACATCCTGGATCTGCGTGGCCACCTTGTGCAGATCCGCGTCAGAAAGCAGCTTGAGCCGTGACTGGATCTCCTGCGGGTTGTAGCCGAAGTCGGCCAGCCGCTGCACCACGATTTTGTTCTCGAGCACCTTCTGCACGGCGGCGAGATCGGCGTCGCGGCTCTGCAGCGAGTCGGACCGGGTCGTGGGCACGAAGCCCGCCTCGACCCGGGGCACGAAGCCCACGACCAGCATGAGACAAGCCAGAAACATCGCCAGGTCCTTGAACCAGGAACGGGAAAGGATGCCTTCCATACACGTCTCCTCCTTGTGAATGGTCATCTTCCCCACCCTCTGGCACCTGTAGCACGGCAGGACCTTTTTTCAACGCCTTTCTTCGCGGTTCGCGGCCCGTCACAGGCCCACTCGGCGCCAAGCGCCCGTCCATCAGCCAGGCAGGCCGATTCCACTTTTTATTGGGCCCGGGCCGCCTCGATGCGGTTCAGGGTGTCCTCGAACTGCGCGCGCTCCTCAGGCGTGCGGCTGAGCTCCACGGCCTTCTTGGCCAGCGCTTCGGCCTCGGCCAGGTCGCCCTGGCGCGTGTAGATCAGCCAGGCCAGGTTGTTGCGCGGCTCGGGGTCGTCCGGCAGCCGCTCGATGGCCTTCTCGTAGTTCTCCCGGGCAAGCTGCCACTTCTCCTCGCCGAAATAAAGGTTGGCCAGGGAGAGGTAGGCCTGCGGCGCGTCCGGCAGGGCCTTGCGGTACTCCTTCTCGGCCAGGTCGAGCTCGCCGTCCTTCTCGTAGGACAGGCCGAGCTTCAAGTGCTCCTCCGGGCTCAGGGCGTCCTCGTGCACGATGATGTGGGGCACGGAGCAGGCCGTGCACAGGGCCAGGGCCAGGGCGAGCAGCAGGGCCGCGAGCGGTCCCGCTCCCGGGCGGCGGGCCGCGCCGGGCGTCCGGGCGGATGAAAGGAGGTTCATTTTGCGTCCTTGGGAAGGATTTCGAGGGTCCAGCGGCCCGCGTCGCTCCAGTCGGCCCAGAAGTCGTCCCAGGGCACGAGGTGGTTCCGGCGGCTGCCGTCGTTGACGATCACGCCGCCCGGCGCATAGCCGGTCACGGCCAGGAAATGGTCGAAAGAGACCTCTCGCAGGCCGTAGTTGACCATGACCACCAGCACCCGTCCCTGGTCCACGGCCGAGACGAGGTCGTGCACGGTTCCGGAGAACCAGCGCGTGGCGTGGCCGCGGGTGCGCGGGTAGAGCGCCATGTCCAGGTTCAGGGTGCCGCGCGCCTCGGGCCTGAAGATGGCCTTGGCGATCTCGTCCGGGGTCACCGGGTCGCCCGCCGTGGCCATGGCCGTGGCCAGGGCCGCGGGGCCGCACTGGTAGTCCTCCTGGGCATAGAAGGGCGCGTCGGCCACGATCCTGCTGCCTCCGGGCGGCGTGAAGTCGGGCGGCAGGGAGTGGGTCGCGCAGGCGCACAGCAGCAGGCACACCGCGAGGAGGATGCCCCCCCGGCCGACCGCGAGGGTCGGCCGGGGGTTCGGGATACGCATGGTTCGTCCGCTACTTGACGGTCACGGTGCGGTTGGTCAGGTGCAGGATGAGCAGCACCAGGACCACGATGACCAGGACCGCGATGACGATGCCGAGCCCGTCGCCCGCGGTGTCCAGGCTCTGGATCTGCGTGGCGAGCTTGTGCAGCTCGTCGTTCGAGACGAGCTTCAGCCGCTGCTGGACCTCCTGCGGGTTGTAGCCGAAGTCGGCCAGGCGCTGGGCCACGACCTTGTTCTCCAGGGCCTTCTGCACCGCGGCCATGTCGGCCTCGCGGGTCTGGAAGGTGTTGGACTGCACGGTGGGCACGAAGCCCGCGTCCACCCGGGGCACGAACCCGATGACGAGCATGAGCGCCGCCATGAACATGGACAGGTTCCTGAACCAGGGCGCTGCAAGAATACGTTCCATCTGCCTCTTCTCCTTCTTGAAGTGCGCTTCCCCTCGGTAGTGGATGATTATAGCCCGAAAGCGTTTTTTTTCAATAGTCCTCTGGCCTTTTGCCGTTTCCGGCCGGGGCTGCCCGCAACTTCGCAAGACCGCCCGGAGCGCGAAAAAATCATCCCGGCGAAGCCGGGGGAGCCCCCCTGCCGCAAGACCGCGCCGGGAACCGCGGGGATTGCCCGCAATCAGCGCTCCGACTGGCATCGTTCTCCGATTTGCGGTAAGCTGTTTCGTAAGGGGAAGTGCGGGACATGAAGCAGGAACAGGCCGACGGGAATTCCGAGCACGAGCGCCTGCGCGACGAATGCGCGGCGCTGCGCGAGGAATGCCGCGCCCTCAGGGAGGCGGCGGAGAAGGATCGCGCGGCCCGGCTCGAGGCCGAGAAGCTCGGCAAAAGCCTGTCCGAGGCCTTCGCCTCCTCTCCCGAGGCCCTGGCCGTGGTCGACGCCGCCGGACGGGTCCTGCTCTCCAATCCTGCGGCCGAACGGCTCCTCGGCCAGGAGCTGGCCCGGACCGGGCAGTGGCCCTTCGCGCTGCCGGTTTCCGGGCAGGACCAGGAGATCGAGGTCCTGACGCCGCTCGGCGGGCTGGTGGTGGCCGAGGTGCGCGCCTGGCCCATCCGCTGGCTGGAGGAGGACGCGCTGCTCGTGTCCCTGCGCGACGTGAGCGAGAGCCACCGCATGGTCCAGGCCCTGCGCGAGGTCCGCGAGGAGCTCGAGGCGCGCGTGCAGGAGCGGACCCGGGAGCTTCGCCGCGCCAACGAGCAGCTCCTCGAGGAGATCGCCGAGCGTGTGCTGACCCAGGAGGAGCTCTCGCACAGCGAGTCGCGCTACCGCGCCATCCTCGAGGACCAGAGCGAGCTCATCTGCCGCTACCTGCCGGACGGGCGCCTGTCCTACGTCAACGAGGCCTACGTCCGCTACTACGGCAAGAGCCGCGCCGACCTCATGGACCGCAACTTCATCCCGGACATCCCGGCCGAGGACCTGGGCACGGTCCTTCCGCTCATTTCCGGCCTCAGCAAGGAGTGGCCGGTGGTGGAGTTCGAGCACCGCATCCGCATGGAGGACGGCTCCATCCGCTGGCAGCGCTGGACGCACCGGGCCATCTTCGGACAGACCGGGGAGCTGGTCGAGTACCAGGCCGTGGGCCGCGACGTGACCAAGCGCAAGCAGGCCGAGGACCAGGCCCAGGAGCAGCGCGCCTTCCTGCGACTGATCATCGACTCCCTGCCCAACCCCATCTTCGTCAAGGACCGCCGGGGCAGCTACGTGCTGGTCAACAAGGCCATGGCCACCCTCTACGGCCAGAGCCCGGACGAGATGATCGGCCGCGTGGGTGCGGACTTCAACCCCGACGGCGAGGAGATCGAGCGCTTCAGGCGCGAGGACGCGGACGTGCTCGACCGGGGCACCATCCTCTACATCCCGCAGAAGACCATCACCGATTCCACGGGAAAGAAACGCTGGTACACCAAGACAAAAGTGCCGCTCGTGGAGCGCGACCTGGTGCTCGGCGTGGCCGTGGACGTGACCGACCTGCTCGAGGCCGAGATGGAGCGGCTGCGCCTGGAGAAGCGCATGCGCCAGACGCAGAAGATGCAGGCCCTGGGCACCCTCGCGGGGGGCATCGCGCACGATTTCAACAACATGATCTACGCCATCCTCGGCTTCACGGACCTCTCGCTCCGCCGCGCCGAGGACGGAAAGCTCAGGGACTACCTGGAGCAGATCAAGTCCGCCGGGCTGCGCGCCTCGGAGCTCGTGCGCCAGATCCTGACCTTCTCGCGCCAGACCGACCAGGGCCGCACGAAGATGCGGGTCTCCCTGCTCTGCAAGGAGATCACCAAGATGCTGACCCCCACCCTCCCGGCCAACGTGGAGGTGGAGCTGAAGATCGAGACCGACCGCGACACGATCCTCGGCGACCCCATCCAGATCCACCAGGTGCTCCTGAACCTGTGCACCAACTCCGTGCACGCCATGCGCGAACGCGGCGGCTACATGGAGATCGTGCTGCGCGACGGCCCGGACGGGTCCCCCCCGGCCTGCGGCGAGGAGGCGCAGGACGGCTGCATCGAGCTGCTGGTCAGCGACACGGGCGTGGGCATGGACCAGGCGACCATGGAGCGCATCTTCGACCCCTTCTTCACCACCAAGGCGCAGGGCGAGGGCACGGGCATGGGGCTCTCCGTGGTCCACGGCATCGTCGAGGCCCACGGCGGGACCATCCGCGTCGAGAGCCAGCCCGGGCACGGCTCCACCTTCCTGGTGCGCCTTCCGCGCCTGCGCGCCGAGGAGGAGTGCGGCAGTCCCGACGACTCGGACATTCCCCGCGGCTGCGAGCGCATCCTCTTCGTGGACGACGAGAACCTGCTGGCCCAGATGGCGGGCGAGATGCTGGCCCACCTCGGCTACGCCGTGACCTCCATGACCTCCGCCGCCGAGGCCCTGGAGCTGTTCAAGACCGCGCCCGACTCCTTCGACCTGGTGATCACGGACCAGACCATGCCCGGCATGACCGGCGCGGAGTTCGCACGCGCCGTGATGGCCGTGCGCCCGGGAATGCCGGTCATCCTGATCACCGGCTTCTCCGAGAAGCTGAGCGAGGAGGAGGCCTGGCGCATGGGCATCAAGTCCTTCCTGCTCAAGCCCGTGTCCGAGTCCCAGCTCGCCCGGGCCATCCGCGAAGCCCTCTGAGCCCCCGGAAAAGAGGTAATGAAAAAGGCGCCGACCGCGTTTGTGCGGTCGGCGCCTTGCGTTTCGGAGGGCGTCCGGGTCGTTGTCCGGGCGCTTAGGCGGCCGCGGCGGCGGATTCCGCCCGCTTGGCCTTCCACATGGCGCCCAGGATGATCACCGAGCCCACGAGCAGGGCCACGCACATGAACACGAAGCTGACCGTGTCCATGATGTCCAGGGTGGACTGGGACACGGAGAAGAGCTCGAGCTTGACCAGGTACTTGGGCACGGCCAGGCCGCGGCTCACGGCGACGATGAGCATGATGGTGCCCATGACCAGCTTGATCATGTGCTCGCGCACGTAGGTGGTGCCGATGGCGCCGAGCTGCACGCCGAGCAGGGAGCCGGAGAGGATGATGAGCACGAGGCGGATGTCGATCATGCCGTGCATGGCCCAGTTGATCGAGCCGAACATGCCCATGACGAAGGCGATGACGAGCTCGGTGGCCGAGGCCACGATGCCCGAGGCGCCCACGACGTAGATCATGCCGGGCACGCCGATGAAGCCGCCGACCGCGATGGTCGCGGCGAGCATGCCGGTGGCGAAGCCGACCGGCACGGTCAGCCACAGCGAGATGCGCACCTTGGCCGTCTTGAAGGTGATCATGGGCGGGATGTTCCACTTGGCCAGACGCTTGGCCAGGGTGTTGCCGCTCTCCTGGCCCTCCTTGCCGGAACTGGACAGGGCGTCGTACATGACGAAGCCGCCCACGACCACGAGCACGGCCACGAAGGACAGGCTGACGTAGAGGTCGGATCCGGCCCGGCCCCAGGTCTCGAGGATGATCTGCTGGATCTTGATGCCGACCTGCACGCCGATGCCTGCGGAGACGGCCATGACCAAGCCGAGCTTCAGGTCCACCTGGCCGTACTTGAAGCGCTTGAGCGCGCCGACCAGGGCCTTGGGGAACTTGTGGCACATGTTGCTGGCCACGGCCACGGTGCCCGGCACGCCGAGGCTCATCATGCCGGGGGTCAGGACGAAGGCGCCGCCCGAGCCGATGAAGCCGCTGACCAGGCCGCCGATGAAGCCCACGGCGAACAGGAAGAGCACGGCCTGGGTCGTCAGTTCGATGAACTTCGTTGGGTCGAGGAATAACTGTTCCATGGTCTGTCCCTTTCCGCTCGGCGGGTTTAGGCGTTGAGGGTGGCGCGGGGCTGCGGCCGGGTCGCGGGACGCTCGGTGCGCGCGGCGACGCGCGTCTGCTTCGCCTCGATGCCGAGACAGCACCACAGGTTGTGGGCGAAGCTGCCGTGCACGTAGGAAAAGACGAAGACCGTGAGGATCGGACCGGCGGCCCAGAGCGAGCCGCGGGCGAAAGCCTCGGTGATGGGGGTGGCGAAGCTGAACACACCGGCGTACAGGGCCAGCGAAGCCACACCGTAAGCGATGGTCTTGCCGACCGGCTTCTTTCTCTTAGCGCTGTCCATATGCTCTCCTCCTTGTTGGACGGCCCGGCTCGGGCCGAACTGTTCCTGATTCATCCGCCTTCGCCCGGCCTCACCGGACGACGAACAGGGGCCGCGTCAGGCGACCCCCAAGACCTTCCCCGTCCGCGGCCGAGCCGAGGACGAATTCCACCCTTCTGAGCGCGGCGCAGACCGCCTCCACGGACGCGGCGGTCTCCCCGAAGCGGACCTCGTGGTCCGCGCGGAGTCCGCGCCCGGCCGCGGCCTTGATCCAGGCCGTTGCGGCCTCGCGGGCGGAGGCCGTAAAGGCCCCGCGCCGCCTGGCCGAGGCGTCGGCGGGACCGACGCTCAGAAAGACGAGATCGCACGACAACCTCTCGGCAAGGCCGAGGGCATATTCTCCGAGCGGCCTGGCGAAACCCGAGCCGGTGCCGAGGACCACGATCTTGCGCGCGCCCTCGCGGCGCATGACCTCCCCGGCGAGCTCCGGCTCTCCGGCCTCGGCCAGGGCCAGGGCCTCGGAGCAGTCGTCGAGCCATTCGCGCAGGGCGGAGCGCCGCGACACGCTGACACCGCCCCGGCCGGACAGCCGGGAGAACCAACTCCCGGTGTCCTGCCTGCGGCCGTCGGCGCAGCTGTCCGCGTTCCGGTCGGGCTTGCGCCTGGCCATTCGCCTACTCCGCCCTGGACTGGGGCCGCTTGGCGGCGGCCTTGCGCTTCTTGGCCGAATCCTGCTTGCGGCCCTCAAGGCGCTGCATCTGCAGGACGGCCTCCTGCGGCTCGTTGCTCTCCGCGAAGCTGACGGCGACGAAAACGGTTTCCAGGTTCTCTCGGATGGTACCCATATGGCTCACCCCGGTTTGGTTGTTGCAATCGACATCACCATAACAAGCGGCGTGCCAAACCCGATGCATTTGTATCATGCTGAAATGAAACGATTTTTTCTGCAACACACGATCCGGGAGCGCAAATGAACATGTTGCACATTGAAACGACGCAGGATACAAGAGGCCTGAAGAAGCCGGAATTGCTGGATTTAGCCGATCCAACCGGGGTGTTCGCATCTGCAACAGCCGTTGCCGTATGTCACGGTCCGGCGAAGACGCCGATGACCGAGGAGGTCGGGACCCGATGATCTTCTTCAAGAAGCCCGAGGACGAGGCCCCGCGCGACGAGCACGCGGAGGAGCTGCGCGCGCGGCTCGCCGCGGCCGACCTGCCCGCCGAGGCGCGGCGCACAGCCGAGAAGGAGCTCGAGCGGCTCTCCCGCACCGACCCCTCCCTGGCCGAGTACAGCATCGCCTCCGCCTATCTCGACTGCATCCTCTCCCTGCCCTGGAACGCGCTCTCGCCCGAGACGCCGGACCCGGCCCGCGCCGAGCGCGTCCTCGAGACGAGCCACGCCGGGCTCGGCCAGGTCAAGGAGCGCGTCCTCGAGCACCTGGCCTCGCGGACCATGCGCGCGCACGCCGTGCCGCTGGTCCTGGTCGTGGACGACGAGACCATCGCACGCGAGAACCTGCGCCACGTGCTCACGCGCGAGGGGTACCGCGTGGAGACCGCGGCCAACGGCCTGGAGGCCCTGGACAAGGTCAGGCGCTGGGAGGTGGACCTCATCGTCACCGACCTCAAGATGGAGCAGATGGACGGGTTGCAGCTCCTGGAGGAGGCGCGCAGGATCTCCCCGACCACGCGCGTGGTCATGGTCACGGGCTTCGCCACCGTGGAAACGGCCGTCTCGGCCATGAAGGCCGGGGCCGTGCACTATCTTTCCAAGCCCATCGAGATCGACGAGCTGCGCACCACGGTGCGCCGCCTGCTCGGCGAGCGCGGCCCGGCCCCGGCCGTGCGCTCGCCCGTCCTGTGCTTCGTGGGTCCTCCGGGCGTGGGCAAGACCTCCGTGGGCATGGCCGTGGCCGAGGCGCTCGGCCGCTCCTTCACGCGCATGTCCCTGGCCGACCTGCACGACGAGGCCGAGCTCAGGGGGCATCGCCGCACCTACGCCGGGGCCATGCCCGGCCGCATCATCCAGGCCCTGCGCTCGCTGTCCGTCAGGAACCCCGTGTTCATGCTCGACGAGGTGGACAAGATCGCCCAGGACGCCAAGGGCGACCCGGCCGCGGCCCTGCTCGAGATCCTCGACCCCGAGCAGAACGCCCGCTTCGTGGACCGCTACCTGGAGATCCCCTTCGACCTCTCGTCCGTGCTCTTCATCGCCACGGCCAACTCCGTGGACCGGCTGGAGGGGCCGGTGCTCGACCGCATGGAGCTGGTGCCCTTCTCCGGCTACTCCGAGGCCGAGAAGCGCGACATCGCGCGGCGCTTCCTGGTGCCGCGCCAGCTGCGCGAGCACGGCCTGACCAAGCCCTGCCCCAGCTTCCCGGACGCGACCCTGTCCGCGATCATCCGCGACTACACGAGCGAGGCGGGCGTGCGCGGGCTCGAGCGCGAGATCGCCCGGCTCTGCCGCAAGCTCGCCCGGCGCTGCCTGCAGCAGGGGGGCGCCTGCTGCGAGGAGATCGGGCCAGGCGAGGTGGCCGGGCTTCTCGGCCCCAGGCGCTACACCCACGGCGCGGCGCTCAACGATCCAGCGCCGGGGCTTGCCGCGGGGCTGGTCTGGTCGTCCACGGGCGGCGAGGTGGTGGTGGTCGAGGCCACGCGCATGCGCGGCTCAGGCCGCCTGCTCATGACCGGCTCGCTCGGCGAGGTGCTGAAGGAGTCCGGGCAGATCGCGCTCTCCCACATCCGCAGCAATGCCGCGCGTCTCGGGCTCGACGAGGAGTTCTTCGCCGGACACGACATCCACATCCACATCCCCGCGGGCGGCGTGACCAAGGACGGCCCCTCGGCCGGGCTGACCATCTGCGTGGCCCTGGTCTCCCTGCTCACCGGACGGGCCGTGCGCTCGGACACCGCGCTCTCGGGCGAGATATCCCTCTCCGGCCGCCTGCTGCCCGTGGGCGGCATCCGCGAGAAGCTCCTGGCCGCCGCGCGCGCGGGCATCTTTACGGTCGTCCTGCCCGAGGCCAACGCGGCCGACGTGGCCGCCCTGACCGAGCCGCCCGAGGAGCTGCCGCGCGTGGTGCTGGCGCGCGACGTGGACGCGGCCCTGTCCGAGGCGCTCACGAAAGCCGGAGCGGCCGCCTCGGCGGCGGCCCCGGACGCCGCGGGCGTGCCGCACGAAGGGAGATAGGCCATGCCCTCCTTCTCCCCCCTGCCGCTGAAGGTCTTCGCCCTGAACATCCGCCAGAAGGTGCTGCTCGGCATGGCCGTGGCCCTCATCGGCTTCAGCCTGCTCGGAGCCATCTCCTACCGCCAGCTCCTGGGCCAGGAGCACGCCCTGCACTTGGCCGAGGTCGTGGACGACATGTTCAACGACATCCTCGAGATCAGGCGCTACGAGAAGAACTACCTGCTCTACGCCATGGAGGAGGACTATCGCGAGAGCCTGCAGTACGCCGACCAGGTGCTCGAGCAGGTGGGGCGCATAGAGCCCGCGGGCGGCCAGGGCACGGGCCGTCCGGACGAGGACGCCCTGGTCCTCAGGCTGCGCGGCATGATCCTCGAGTACCGCGAGGTCTTCGGCAAGCTCGCCCTGGAACACCGTCCCATCGCGGCCCGCGAGAGGCTCAGGAACGAGCTGCGCGAGAAGGGCAAGGAGCTCGTGGACGCGGCGCAGCACATCGCCTCGCTGCAGCGCCAGCGCATCTTCACCGGCGTGCTGCGCCTAAAGCAGCAGCTCCTCCTGACCATCCTGGGGCTGGGCGGGGTGAGCATCATCCTGGCCTGGACCATCGGGCGGCGCATCATCCGCGCCCTGACGCTCATCGACCTCTCCACGCGGCGCATCGCCGAGGGCGACTTCACCCCCCTGGCCGTGCCCGAGAGCCGCGACGAGACGCGCGGCGTGGCCGAGGCCATGAACCGCATGGTGGGCGAACTGGAACGCCGCCAGAACCAGCTGCTGCAGGAAAAGAAGCTGGCCTCGCTCGGCGTGCTCACCTCGGGCATCGCGCACCAGCTGAACAACCCCCTGAACAACATCTCCACCTCCTGCCAGATCCTGCGCGAGGAGGCGGACACCTGCGATCCCGAGTTCTCCCGGCAGATGCTCGACAACATCTACCAGGAGGTCATCCGCTCGCGGAACATCGTCAAGGGACTGCTCGAATTCTCGCGCGAGACGCAGTTCACGCTCCGCCCCGTGCGCCTGGCGGGCCTCGTGGAGCGGGCCACGCTGCTCGTGCAGAGCCAGCTCCCGGCCGGGGTCTCGGTGGTGCGCGACGTGCCGGACGACCTCGTGGTGCCGCTGGACAGCCAGCGCATGCAGGAGGCGCTCCTGAACCTGCTCATCAACGCGGGCCAGGCCATAGAGTCGGCCCAGGGCGCCGGACAGAGCGGCGGCTCGAGCGCCGGACAGAACGGTGCGGCGCCGGGCACCATCACCGTCTCCGCCCAGGCGGAGAACGGGCAGGCCGTGCTCAGGGTGAGCGACACCGGCGTGGGCATCGCGCGCGAGAACCTGGGCCGCATCTTCGACCCCTTCTTCACCCTGAAGGAGGTGGGCAAGGGCACCGGCCTCGGCCTGTCCGTGGTCTTCGGCATCGTCAAGAAGCACGGCGGGTCCATCTCCGTGGAGAGCGAGGAAGGCCGGGGGGCCTCGTTCATCATCCGCCTGCCCCTGCCCAGACCGGAAAACCACGACACCGGCGTGGAGGCCGCATGAGTCCGACGAACACAGGCGACGCCCAGGCGATCGAGCCGCAGCAGAGCCCCATCGTCCTCGTGGTCGAGGACGAGGCCATCGCCCGCAAGAACCTGGTCCACGTGCTGGAGCGCCAGGGGCTGCGCGCCGAGGCCGCCTCCGACGGCGCCCAGGCCCTGTCCATGCTCGAGGGCACCGAGTACGACCTGGTGATCACCGACCTGGTCATGCAGGGCGCGGACGGGCTGGACGTGCTCAGGCGCGCCAAGGAGCTCTGGCCGGACACCGAGGTCATCGTGGTCACCGGCTACCCCACGGTGGAGACGGCCGTGGAGGCCATGCGGCGCGGGGCCTACGACTACATGGTCAAGCCCTACCGCATCGACGAGGCCAGGATGCTGGCGCGCAAGGCCCTGGAGAAGCGCAGCCTGCGCCTGGAGGTCCAGGCCCTGCGCGAGAGCGTGGAATCCCTGGGCGACCCCGTGACACTCATCGGCGCCGCGCCGCCCATGGAGGCGCTTCGCCGCACCATCGACCGCGTGGCGCCCACCGAGTCCACGGTGCTCATCCAGGGCGAGACCGGCACGGGCAAGGAGCTGGTCGCGAGAAGCCTGCACATGGTCAGCCGCCGCGCGGGCAAGCGCTTCCTGGCCATCAACTGCGGCGCCTTCAACGACGAGCTCCTGGAGAACGAGCTCTTCGGCCACGAGCAGGGCGCGTTTTCCGGCGCGAACAGGATGAAGAAGGGGCTCTTCGAGGCCGCGCAGGGCGGCACGCTCTTCCTCGACGAGGTGGGCGAGATGAGCCTGGCCATGCAGGTGAAGCTCCTGCGCGCGCTGCAGGAGCGGACCATCCGCCGCGTGGGCGGCACGCAGGACGTGGAGGTGGACGTGCGCGTCATCGCGGCCACCAACAAGGACCTGAAGGACGAGGTGGAGGCGGGCCGCTTCCGCGCCGACCTCTTCTTCCGGCTGAACGTCATCACCCTCTCGGTGCCGCTGCTCTCCGAGCGGCGCGGCGACATCCCGCTCCTGGCCCACTATTTCCTGGCCCGCATCTCGCGCAGGCTCGGGCGCGCCGCGCCCGTGCTCTCGCCCGAGGTGCTGGACCTGCTCTCGGCCTACGCCTACCCCGGCAACGTGCGCGAGCTGCAGAACATCGTGGAGCGGGCCACGGTCATGGCCGAGGGCGACGTGGTGGAGCCGCGCCACCTGCCGCCGGACCTGGCGCACCCGGCCTTCCGCGTGACCCGCGCGCAGGAGGCCCCGCCGCCGCCCGCCGAGGACGAGGGCGAGCCCGTGAGCCTCGAGGAGAACGAGCGCCGCCACATCTCCCGGGTCATGCGCCACGCCGACGGCAACAAGAGCAAGGCCGCGCGCATCCTCGGCATCGACCGCGTCTCCCTGTGGCGCAAGCTCCGCCGCCTCGGGCTCGAGTAGCCTGCGGGCGGCCCGCCGTCCGAGGAATCCCCGGGCGGCGGATCGCACCGGCGTTCAGGCCCGCGGCCGCGCATTTGCAAGGCCGCGGGCTTTGCTCTATCTTCCGCCCACCACACTATTTGGAGGATCATGGTGAACGTCCTCATCGTCGGCTCCGGCGGCCGGGAACACGCCCTGGCCTGGAAAATCGCCCAAAGCCCCCTGGTCGAGAAGATCTATACAGCCCCCGGCAACGGCGGCACCGCCCTTTTGGGCGAGAACGTCGCCATCGGCGACGACGACGTGAAGGGGCTCGTCTCCTTCGCGAAGAAGCACGATGTCGGCCTGGTCGTGGCCGGGCCCGAGCTGCCCCTGACGCGGGGCCTCGCCAACGCCATGCACGACGCGAAGATCCCCTGCTTCGGCCCCACCGAGTACTGCGCCCAGCTCGAGGGCTCCAAATCCTTCGCCAAGCAGGTCATGCTCGAGACGGGCGTGCCCACGGCCCACTTCGCGGTCTTCGAGGACTTCGCGCAGGCCAAGGACTTCATCGAGGAGACCGGCGCGCCCCTGGTGATCAAGGCCGACGGCCTGGCCGCGGGCAAGGGCGTGGCCGTCTGCCAGAGCGTGCAGGAGGCCCTGTTCGAGCTCGAGCAGAGCATGGTGCACAAGCGCTTCGGCACGGCCGGAGAGAAGATCGTGGTCGAGGAGATGCTCGGCGGCGAGGAGGTCTCGTTCCTGGCGTTCTGCGACGGCGAGCGCATCGCGGCCATGCCGTCGAGCCAGGACCACAAGGCCGTGGGCGAGGGGGACACCGGCCCCAACACCGGCGGCATGGGCGCCTTCTCCCCGGCGCACATCCTGCCCGAGGACGCCTACCAGGACATGGCCGAACTGGTCCTGCTGCCCATCGTGCGCCACATGAAGAACAAGGGCCACCCCTTCGTGGGCGTGCTCTACGCCGGGCTCATGGTCAGCTCCGACGGCCCCAAGGTCCTGGAGTACAACGTGCGCTTCGGCGACCCCGAGTGCCAGCCCCTGCTCATGCGCCTGGACACGGACCTCGTGGAGATCATGCTGGCCTGCTGCAAGGGCCGCCTGGACCAGGTGGACATCCGCTGGAAGCCCCAGACCGCGCTGTGTGTGGTCATGTCCGCCGAGGGCTACCCCGGCGGCTACGCCAAGGGCATGCGCATCACGGGCATCGACGAGGCCGAGGCCGATTCCGCCTGCAAGGTCTTCGTGGCGGGCGCCCAGCGCGACGAGGACGGCTGGCTCGTCTCCACGGGCGGCCGCGTGCTCGGCGTCACGGCGCTGGGCGACGACCTCACCGACGCCCGGGGCCGGGCCTACTCCGCCGTGGGCAAGATATCCTTCGCGCACAGCTACTGCCGCCGCGACATCGGCGAGAAGGGGCTCAAGTGGGAGTCCGAGGGAGAGAATAAATGATCAAGGTCGCCGTGTTCATCGGCTCCATCTCCGACGAGGACAAGATGCGGCCCTGCGCCGAGACGCTCAGGGAACTCGGCATCCCCTGCCGCTTCACCGTGACCTCGGCCCACCGCACGCCCGAGCGCACCGAGGCGCTGATCCGCGAGCTCGAGGCCGACGGCTGCCAGGTCTTCATCTGCGCTGCGGGCATGGCCGCCCACCTGGCCGGGGCCGTGGCCGCCAAGACCACCCGCCCGGTGCTCGGCGTGCCGCTGAACGCCTCCTCCCTCTCGGGCATGGACGCCCTGCTGGCCACGCTGCAGATGCCTCCGGGCTTCCCGGTGGGCACCCTGGCCCTGGACAAGGCCGGGGCCAAGAACGCCGCGTACCTGGCGGCGCAGATCCTGGCCCTGGGCGACCCGGAGCTCGCGAAGAAGCTCGTGGCCCTGCGCGAGAAGTTCAAGCGCGACGTGGAAGCCGCGGCCAAGGACCTGGAAGAGCGCTTCTCCGCCTGACATTGGAATCCCCGCGCGGGCGGCCGGACGATCCCGGCCGCCCGCGCGTTCGCCCGAAACCCCGGCCGGACCACAGGTCAAAGCCCCATGCCCCCGATTCTCACCTCCTGCACCCGCCACTGTCCCAACGGCTGCGCCCTCCTCGTCGAGCGCGACGCGGAAGGCCGGACCATCACCAGCATCAAGGGCCGCGCCGACCACCCCTACACGGCGGGCATCGTCTGCGCCAAGACCGCGCGCTTCATGGAGCGCATCGCCTCCCCGGAGCGCATCCTGGCCCCGCAGATCCGCGACAAGTCCACGGGCCGCGTGCGCGAGGCCTCCTGGGACGAGGCGCTCTCCCTGGTCTGCGAACGCCTGGACGCCCTGCGCGCCACGCCCGGGGACATCCTGCACGTCTTCGGCAACGCCTCCGGCGGCCTCCTCTACCGGGCCTCGGTGCACCTCTTCGACAGGCTCGGCACGGCCCGCATGTCCGGGACCATGTGCCTGGGCGCGGGCAAGGAGGCGCTGGCCGGGGTCTTCGGCGCCATGCACGACCCGGACTACTCCGACCTCGTGAAGGCCAAAAGCGTCGTCAACTGGGGCAGGAACCTGGACGCCCAGAGCCCGCACATCGGCCGCCTGGTGAACGAGGCGCGCAGGAACGGGGCCCGAGCGCTGACCGTCTCGCCCGGCGACGGGAACTACGCCCCGTACAGCGACGCGCAGATCGTGGTGCGGCCGGGCATGGACCGCTTCCTGGCCGCTGCCGCGGCCCGCATCCTGCTCGACTCCGGCCGCCTGCCCGCGGCGGCGCTGGCGCGCGCGAAGAACGCCGAGGCCTTCCTCGGTCTCCTGCGCGGCCAGGACGTGGACGCGCTGTGCGACGCGGCGGGCGTCACGCCGGACGACGCCGCCGCCCTGGCAAAGGCCTATGCCGACGGCCCCACGGCCACCCTGCTCGGCCGGGGGCTGCAGCGCTACGCCTTCGGCGGCGAGAACGCCGCCTTCGTGGCCGCCCTGGTCGCGGTCTCGGGCAACGTGGGCGTGGCGGGCGGAAACGTGCACTACGCCGCGGGCGAGCGCGGCCTCTTGGACGGGAGCTTCGGCAGGCCGCACACGGCCGCGCCGCGCACCTTCTCCTACGCGGACCTCGGCGGCGACCTCGCCCGGGCCCGGGAGGAAGGCGAACCCGTGCGCATGATCTGGGTCGAGGGCACGAACATCGTGACGCAGGGCCAGGACAGCCGCGCCATCCAGGACGAGCTCGCGCGCGCCTTCACCGTGGCCGTGGAGCCGTTTCCCACGGACACCACGCGCTGCGCCGACGTCGTCCTGCCGCCCGCGCTGATGCTCGAGTGCGAGGACGTGGCCGCGCCCTCCATGGCCAGCTTCGTGCACTGGTCCGCGCCCGTGGTGCCTCCGCGCGGCGAGACGCGCGGCAACTTCGAGATCGCCGCGACCGTGGCCGCGCGCCTCTCTCCGCCCGTGCCCTTCCCCGACGCCGAGAAGGTCATCGCGCAGGCGCTTTGCGCCGAGCGCGTGCAGACCACGCCCGGGGAACTGCGCGCCGCGGTCCACCTGGCCGCGCCCTCCCCCGGCGTGCCCTACGAGGGCGGCGTCTACGCCCATCCGGACGGCCTGTGCCGCCTGCCCGAGACGCTGCACGCCGAGCCTGCCGCGCCTGTGCACTCCCCCCTGCGCCTGCTGTCCACGATCCGCAAGAGGTACCTGCTCTCGCAGATCCCCATGGCCGAGCAGCAAGACGACCTCACGGTCTTCCTGGCGCCCGAGCGCCTTCAGGCCGAAGGCTTCGCCCCGGGCGAGACGGCCGAGCTCCACGGACCGCGCGGCATGCTCCGCGTGCGCCTGGAGGCCAAGCCGGGCCTTTCCCCGGACTGCGTGTACGTCCCCCGCGGCGGCTGGCTCTCCTGCGGCCAGGGCGTGAACGCCCTGCTCGTCGGACGCGAGGCCGACATGGGCGGACAGGCCGCCTACTACGATCACTGGTGCCGCCTCGCGCGGCCCGCGGACGACGAGAGGAGATAACCCCGTGCGTGCCCCCTTCCCCCTGGCGAAATCCCCGGCCACCCCCACCTTCTGCCGCACCATCGGCCGCACCATCGGCCGCACCATCGGCCGCACCCTCACCCGCACCGTCGCCGCGACCCTGTGCGCGGGCCTGCTGCTGGCCCTCGCGGCCGCCCCGGCCCGGGCCGCGACGAGCGTGACCGAGATCAAGATCTCGGAGAAGATGGACCTCGATCCGCACTCGGCGAGCTTCCGCGAGCCCGTGGACGGCATCTCCGTGCTGCCGCCCGCCTCCACCGCCCAGCCGAGCTTCGCCGCCTCCGGGCTCGACCGCGTCTACGTCTGGCTCAGGCTCGACTCCGACGAGGCAGTGCACCTGACCGCCACCTGGAACTTCCTGCCCGAAGGCGCCAAGCCCTCGGACATGGGGGCCTGGCAGGAGGCGCAGAAGAGCGGCGTGGACATCCCGGCGGGCGCCAGGGGCTTCCGCATCTGGCTGCTCAAGAACATGGACGGCGAGAAGTCCCGCGGTCGCTGGATCGTGACCCTGGCCGAGGAGAACGGCGAGGTCGTCTGCTCCGTGCCCTTCACCGTGCGCTAGGGCGCTGCGTGAGGTCTGTCCGGAGAGCCGATGAATGCACGCGGCTCCATCAGGACTATCTATTTGACCGCACCGCCCCGCGGCCCTACCTCACAAGGATATGAGCAGAGTCTTCATCCGCGCGTTCGGCCGACCGGGGAGGACGCGATGACCATCCCCGGCACCGAGCTCGCCGCGCCCGCCACCACCCAGGCGGACGGCGAGATCGTGGACGCCGTGCGCCGTCGCGCCCAGGGCCTCTACCACGAGCGCGAGCTGCTCTGCTCCGAGGCCGTGCTCGTGGCCGTGAACGAGATCTTTTCCTGCGGCCTGACGCGCGAGCAGGCCGTGGGCATGAGCGCCGCGCTGCCCGTGGGGCTCGGCGGACAGGGCTGCCTGTGCGGCGCGCTCTCCGGCGCGGCCGTGGCCCTCGGGCTGCTGCTCTCCTCCCCTGGC
Source organism: Desulfovibrio sp. X2 (assembly GCF_000422205.1). Classification (NCBI taxonomy): domain Bacteria; kingdom Pseudomonadati; phylum Thermodesulfobacteriota; class Desulfovibrionia; order Desulfovibrionales; family Desulfovibrionaceae; genus Desulfovibrio; species Desulfovibrio sp. X2. The sequence goes on along the minus strand of NZ_ATHV01000013.1, from coordinate 41,181 downwards.
CCCTCCCTTGCGCGCCCCCTCTCTCGCAAGGCCGTGCGCGAGGCCTCGGCCGCGCTGCACGAGCGCTTCACCAAGAGCCACGGCGCGGCCTGCTGCCGCGTGCTGACGAAGGCGGTGAAGAAGGACAAGCGGGCGCATTTCGAGCAGTGCGAGGGCCTCACGTCCTGGGCCGCGGCAGAGGTCGCGCGCCTCGCCCTGGAGCTTCGCCCCTCCCTGGAGCAGGTGGCCGATCCGGCGGCCGGACGCAAGGCGAAAAAGCCCTTCGGCTTCATCAAGCGGCTCGGCCTGGGACCCGGCCTCCGGCTCGGACCAAGGCCCGGCTGATGGCGCTCGCGGCTTCCGCCACACACCGCAAGCGACTGCGATTCCTGCTGCTGCTCGCGGCCTTCGCCGTGGCGGCTGCCCTGCTCGCGCGCGAGCACCTCTCCCCGGACTACGCGGACCTCGACGACACCAGACGCCTGACCATGGCCATGGCCATGTATCGGGACTACGCCAAGGACTTCCCGGCCGTGCCGGACATCTCGGCCGGGCGGGCCCTGTATCTCCAGGAGGCGGGCAAGGCGGTCTTCGTGGATCTGCGGGAGCCGCGCGAGCGGGAGGTCTCCGTCATTCCCGGCGCGCTCACGCCCCCGGACTTCCTCGCCGCATGGCGGCAGGACCCGGCCCGCTTCGCGGGCAAGACGGTCGTCGCCTACTGCACCATCAGCTACAGAAGCGGCGAATGGATCAGGGATCTCGAGGCCGACGGCGGCAAGGCGCCCGAGGTGGAGAATCTGGCCGGCGGCCTGCTGGCCTGGCTCCATGCGGGAGGCCCGCTGGCCGGGCCCGACGGGCGGCCGACGCGGCGGGTGCACGTCTACGGGGCCAAATGGGACCTGGCCCCGCGCGGCTTCACGACTGTATACTAGAGCGTTCCGAAGAGAATTCCCGGCGGGCGGCCGACGCCTGGGAGGCGAGAACGCCGCCCGAAAGCAAGAGGCCCGCCGAGGCGGGCCTCCCGTTTCCCCACCCTTCTTCCCAATGGTCGCTAGAGCTTCTTCTCACGCGCGGGCGTAAGGCGGTAGCCGAGATCCTCGGCGATGGCGCGCAGGGCCGAGACGTCCCCGCTGGACCTGAGGATGGCCGAGAGGTCGTCCACGCCGATCTTGGCCCCCCTGTCCCAGGGGTTGAGCTCGCGCAGCAGGGTCGAATACGGCTTGCCCAGAGCCTTGGCGACCTGCTTGGCGAGACCCCGGCGCCTGACGATGGATTCGTGGAGAATTTGCGTCACGTTCATGTCGTCCACCTCCTCCCCCTGACGGGGTGAATGCCCCTTCAAACCATGTGGCACCGATGCGGCAAAGATTCCTTTCTCGTCCAGCACCAAGAATTGGACCCGCCGCAGCCTGCCAATCCCCTTCAAGCTGAATGCCTGTTTAACTTGATGCCCTGACTTGGGACAAAAATCAAGCCGCATTTCCCAAAATACACAAAAACCCCCGGGCAAAACATTGGTTGGACGACCAACATGACTGGAAGTACCATTATATTCTTGGATGTTGTCGATTAGACGCTTAGAACTGAACAGCTATTCAATAATTATGGCAAGCGCTGCTCGCGCACTCTGAAATCGCTTCGGCAATGGAGGTGCGTCGCCGGAGAAAATCCGGTCTCGATTCGGGTGCAAGGAGGGAAGAACGGACGGGAGAGGCGGTCAGGCGAACGGCAGGAGCTCGTTCATCTCGGCGATGTGGGCCCGTTCGAGCTCGTTGATCTCGCCGATGTGCGCCTTGAGCAGGCCGCTCATGCGCGGATCCAGGAAGCGGTGCAGGCTCAGGCAGGCCGAGGAGACGAAGCCGCGCCGGGCCTTGTGCACGCCGCCCATGCCGGGGTCGAAGAGCCGCACGCCGCGCTCGATGGCCCAGGTCATGGGCGTGTAGTAGCAGGTCTCGAAGTGCAGGTGGCGGACTTCCTCGAAGCAGCCCCAGTAGCGGCCCCAGAGCCTGTCGCCCTTGCGCACGAAGAGCGCCAGGGCCAGTGGATCGCCCTGCCCGGCGCGGAATGCCGCCCCGAGGACCAGGCGGGAGCCGCAGCGCGCCACGAGTTCCTCGAAGAAGGCCCGGGTCAGGAACTTGCAGCCCCAGGGCCCGAACTTGGCGTTGGTGCGCACGTAGATCTGGTACATGAGGCGCATGAGCCGCGGCGAGATGTCGCCGCCCTCGATCATCTCCACGCGCACGCCCTGCGCGGCCAGCCCCGCGCGCTCGCGCCGCACGTTGCGCGCCTGGCTCGTCCGGAAGCGCGCCAGGAAGTCGTCAAGGCTCGCATAGCCCTGGTCCTCCCAGAGGTAGCCCTGGTGTTCCCAGACGCTGAAGCCGAGCGGGTCGAGCTCGCCGGGCAGCTCCGGATGCACGAAGTTGCAGTTGACCCCGGACAGGCCGAGCGACCAGCAGGTGTGCAGCACCTCGCGTCCCATGCGGAAGACCACGTCGGTGCGGTCCTCCTCGGGGGCCACGAGAAAGGTGTAGCCCGTGGCCGGGGTGAAGGGCACCATGCCCACGAGCTTCGGGTAGTAGGCCAGCCCGAGCCGCCCCGCGACCTCGGCCCAGACGTGGTCGAAGACGAACTCCCCGCCGCTGTGCCCCTTGATGTAGAAGGGCGCGGCGCCCACGAGCCTGTCGCCCCGCCAGGCCAGCAGGTGGCGCGGCAGCCAGCCCGTGGCCGCGCAGGCGCTGCCGGACTCCTCGGTCAGGGCGAGCCAGTCCCATTCCAGGAACGGAAAGGGGCTCGGCTGCGCCAGCTCGTCCCAGGCGGCGCGGGGGACCTGGGCCATGCCTTCGGCCCAGGTCAGGGTCAGTTCGATGCGCGGCTGCGTCATACTTTTACATCTATCCCCAGACCGCGGTCGTGTCACGCCCGGGCGGCTCCGGAAAGACCGGATCGGTCCGGTTTACGGCCCTCGAGGGGCCTTCCCGTTCCCGCCGGGGCGCCCGAGCACGCCCAAGACGCGGGCGGCCGCCTCCCGTTCGGGAGGCGGCCGCCTCTTGTGCGCCGTGCGCCGGGTCCTGCCGCTACTTGAAGCCCTTCAGGGAGTCCAGATAGTCGGGCAGGAAGGTGGACATCTCGGGCACGTAGGTCGTGACGGCCAGGAAGGCCAGCAGGATCAGGAGCCACGGCAGGGCCGCCCTGAGCACCCAGGTCAACGGCTTGCCCGTTATGCCCGCGGTGACGAACAGGTTGAGCCCCACGGGCGGGGTGATCATGCCGATCTCCATGTTGATGACCATGACCACGCCGAGGTGGATGGGGTCGATGTGCAGGCGCATGGCGATGGGGAAGAGGATCGGGGCCATGATCAGCAGGATGGCCGACGGCTCCATGAAGTTGCCCGCCATGAGCAGCAGCAGGTTGACCACGATCAGGAAGCCCCAGGCGGGAAGGCCCCAGCCGGCGATGAGCTCCGCGATGTGGTGCGGGATGCGCTCCGTGGTCAGCACGTGGGCGAAGAGCATGGCGTTGGAGATGATGAACAGGAGCATGATGCTGACCTTGGCTCCGTCCAGCAGGACGCGCTTGACGTCCTTGTCCACCATGCTCTTGGGGAAGGCGGCGAGCATGGCCACGGTGTTGCGGCCCATGGACGCCCCGAGCGACTCGCCCGGAAGCCGCCACGGCACCTCCTTGAGCGGCCCCATGTCCCGGTAGACGAACACGGCCACGAGGTAGGCGTAGATCACCGAGACCGCGGCGGCCTCGGTGGGGCTGGCCACGCCGCCGTAGATGGCGCCGAGCACGATGACGATGAGCATGAGCCCGCCCAGGGCCGAGACGAAGGAGCGCCCGAGCGCGCTGAAGCCGGGCCAGGGCAGGGCCGGATAGTTGCGCACGCGCGAGATGATGTAGATCGCGACCATGATCGTCAGGCCGAGCGCGATGCCGGGGATGAAGCCGGCCATGAACAGCTTGGCCGCCGAGACGTTGGTCGCGGCGCAGTAGACGAGCATGACGATGGAGGGCGGAATGAGGATGCCGAGCGTGCCCGCGTTGCAGATCACGCCCGCGGCCATTTCCTCCGGATAGCCCGCGCGCACCATGGCCCCGATGGCGATGGCGCCGATGGCCGCCACGGTGGCCGGCGAGGAGCCGGAGACCGCGGCGAAGAGCATGCAGGCCAGGACCGAGGCCATGGCCAGGCCGCCGCGGATGTGGCCCACGGAATCGATGGCGAAGCGGATGATGCGGTTGGCCACGCCGCCCGTGGACAGGAAGACGGAGGACAGGATGAAGAAGGGAATGGCCAGCAGCGTGTAGTGCTCCGACAGGGTCGCGAAGTACTTGAGCGCTATGGAGGCCAGCGAATCGTTCGAGAACAGCACGATGGTCGTGATGCTCGAGAAGCCCAGCGCCAGCGCGATGGGCATGCCCGTGGCCAGGCAGAGGAAGAGGATGATGAAGAGCGCGGCGGTGGTCATCGCGTCGCCTCCCCGTTTCCGCCGGGCCCGGCGTCATTCCCTCCCGGCTCGTCGCCTCCGGGCTCGCCCGCGGCGCGCCTGGCCTCCTCCACGAGGCGCATGCTGTCCTTGGCCTCGTCGGTCAGGGCGAAGCTCTCCGCCTCGCCGCGCACGACCTTCCACAAGAGCGCCAGGAGCCGCCAGCCGATGAGCGCGAAGCCGACGATCAGGGGCACGCCGTGGGACAGCCAGCGGGGCACGGGCAGGTCCTGCATCTCCAGGCCGATGCTGTGCATCTTCTGGGCGTAGATGAAGGCCCCGTAGATGATCATCACGCAGTAGGCCAGTCCGCAGCAGATGGCCACGCCGGTGACCACGCGCCGCGCGCCCCTGGGCATGGCCTTGATGGCCGCGTCCACGCCGATGTGCGAGCCGACCTTGATGCCGTAGGAGGCCCCGAAGAGGACCATCCAGGCGGACATGGCCAGGGTCAGTTCCTCGGCCCAGAGCAGCCCGGTGTTGAAGACGAAGCGAAGGATCACCTCGACGAAGACGAGCAGGGTCATGGCAGCCAGGAGGAGGATGATGACACCCTCCTCCAGGCTGTTGAACAGGCGCGCGATCATGCGGTCTCGCCTGCCCGGACTACTTGTTGGACGCAACGGCGGCGTCGACCATGTCCTTGCCGATCTCGGACTCGAACTTCTTCCACACCGGCTTCATGATCTCGACCCACTGCTCGCGCTGCCCGGGCGTGAGGGTGATGATCTGGGAGCGGCCGGAATCGGCGATGTCCTGCCGGGCCTTGACCTGCAGGTCGCTCGAGATCTTGTTGCCATAGGTGATGGCCTCGTCCAGGCACTTCTCGAGCACGGTGCGGACGTCACCCGGCAGGCCGTTCCAGAACTCGGTGGAGGTCACGACCATGTAGTCGAGCAGGCCGTGGTTGGTCACGGTGATGTAGGGCTGCACCTCGTAGAACTTCTGGGTGTACATGTTGGACCAGGTGTTCTCCTGGCCGTCGATGGCCTTGGTCTGCAGCAGGGTGAAGACCTCGGAGAAAGGCTTCTTCACGGGCACGGCGTCCAGGGCGTCGAACTGCGCGGCGAGCACGTCCGAGCTCATGATGCGGAACTTGAGCCCCTTGGCGTCCTCGGGCACGCGCAGGGGCTTGTCCGAGCTCAGCTGCTTGAGGCCGTTGTGGATGTAGCCCAGCCCGAGGATGCCCTTGTCGGTCATGGAGTTCAGCAGCTCCTTGCCCTTGGCGCTCTTCTGGAACCTCTCCACGGCATCCATGTCCTTGAACAGGAAGGGCAGATCGAAGAGTTGCAGCTTCTTGGTGTATTTCTCGAACTTGGACAGGGCCGGAGCCGCCAGCTGGACGTCGCCCAGCAGCATGGCGGACATGACCTTGTCGTCATTGAAAAGCTGGGAGTTGGGGTAGACCTCGACCACGACCTTGCCGCCGAGCCGTTCCTTGACCAGATCCCGGAACTTGTTGGCCATCAGGCCCTTGGGGGTGTCCTCCGCCACGACGTGGGAGAACTTGATGACGATGGGTCCGGCCACGGCCGCGCCGGCCATGGCGCAGACCATGACGACCACGGCCAGCAGCTGCACGACTTTCCTGATGCTCATACTCCAGCCTCTCCTCGTTAAATGGTGAAACACGGATGAGGATTTTGACAGTATTTAAAAATCATAGCATATCTACCAAGTCAACTTGGGCCCGAGGTACTGTTTGATTATCCGAACAGTGTATGGCACTGTGCGCGCAAGATTCGCTCATTTACAGTTAGGCTACCGACATACTGATAAATTTTTAAAGATACAAAATTCACAAGAAGCCGATGTGAGATATTCACGCAACTGATGGACAGGCCACGATACGTTTCACATATGGCATTATACAATCTTAAATTATGTTCATAATAGAGACATGAAACAGAAAGGAACAGGCATATGATCAGCATTGAAAAGCCCCGCACAATCCTCTGCCCCATCGACTTCTCGCCGCCCATGGCCAAGATAGCGGGCTACGCCCGCATGCTGGCCGAGTGCTCGGGCGCCGAGGTCGTGGCCCTGTACGTGGCCCCGGCCATGAACCGCTACGCCAAGCTCTACGTGGCTCCCGACATGATCGGCTCGCTCGAGCAGGAGATCCGCGCGGGCGCCAAGGAGCAGCTGCACAAGGCCCTGGAAGAGCATTTCAAGGGCGTGTCCGCCACCGGCAGGGTGGTCATCGGCTATCCGCCCGAGGCCATCCTGGACGAGGCCGAGAAGTCCGGCGCGGACCTGATCGTCATGGGCACCCACGGACGCAAGGGCGCGGACCGCATCCTCTTCGGCTCCGTGGCCGAGAAGGTGGTCAAGACCTCGCCCGTCCCGGTCCTGACCGTGCGTCCCTAGCGCCCGGCCCCATTCCGGCACGACGACGCCCGGCCGCGCAGCTTGCGCGGCCGGGCGTTCTTTTTCTTATTATCCCCTCCGCCCCCCGGCGCTCTCCACAGACCGCCTTCCGGCAGCCTCCCACCCCCATGCCGCCACGGCCGACCGGGCGTCGCCCCCCTTCCAACCGCTTCTCTTCAGCCCTGTGCGGGGCATGCCGGAGACATGGTTCCGGGCACCGCCGGGGTGCGGACAAAATCGTATCTTTTTGACTGTTCGTGTCTGAAAATTAATTCACATTTTTTCAACACACACCCGCAAATCGCCGTACGGCGCGGCTATCCGGATGCATTGACCGGTACCTGACCACAGCGTAAGGCGCAAACATCCCGGAGTTATCCGGGGGCGTCGCCCCCAACAACCTTCACCAAGGAGTCGTTTATGGAAGGGTTTCCTCTCCAGAAACGGATAGGTCTGTTCCTGGGACCTGTCCTGTTCCTGCTGGTTCTCGCCCTGCCGTTACCGCAGGGCATGAGCCCGGCAGCGCTCAAGGTGGCAGCGACAACGCTTCTCATGGCCACGTGGTGGATAACCGAGGCGATCCCGATCCCGGCGACCGCCCTCATCCCCATCGTCCTCTTCCCGGCGCTCGGAGTCATGAAATCGAGCGCCTCGACGACTCCGTACGCCAACCATCTGATCTTCCTCTTCATGGGCGGCTTCTTCATCGCCGTGACCATGGAGAAATGGAACCTGCACCGCCGCGTGGCGCTGCACACCATCCAGCTCGTGGGCACCACGCCCTCGCGCGTGGTCCTCGGCTTCATGCTGGCCACCGGCTTCCTCTCCATGTGGGTCTCCAACACCGCAACGGCGATGATGATGGTGCCCATCGGCATCGCGGTCATCCAGCAGGTCACCGGCTTCTCGACGCACGACCTCCTGCAGGCCTGCCCCACCGAGTCGGCCGAGGCCAACTTCGGCAAGTGCCTGATGCTCGGCATCGCTTACGCGGCCAGCATCGGCGGCGTGGCCACGATCATCGGCACGCCTCCGAACACCGTCATGGTCGGCGTGGTGGACAAGGTCTACCACCAGAGCATCGGCTTCGCGCAGTGGATGTTCGTGGGCGTGCCGCTGGCCGCGATCATGATGGTCGCCACCTGGTGGCTGATGACCAGCTTCCTCTTCCCCATGCGCGGGCAGACGCTCGGCAAGGGCGAGGACGTCATCCGCGAGGAGATCTCCAAGCTCGGGCCCATGTCCAAGGCCGAGAAGTGGATCGTGGCCGTGGGCCTGACCGTGTGTACGATCTGGGTGACCATGGGCTTCATCAAGATCCCGCTCTTCAAGACCGTGTCCGACACCACCGTGGGCATGGCGGGCGCCCTGCTCCTGTTCTGCATCCCCATCGACACCAAGAAGGGCGTCTTCCTGCTCGACTGGAAGACGGCCGTGAAGATTCCCTGGGACGTGATCCTGCTCTTCGGCGGCGGCTTCGCCCTGGCGGGCGGCTTCGAGACCTCGGGCCTGGACAAGTTCGTGGGCGAGTTCCTGGTCGGCTTCAGCAGCCTCGGCCTGGTGGGCTTCTCCGCCCTGGTCATCGCCTGCGTCATCGCGCTCACCGAGGTCACCTCCAACACCGCGGTGGCCACCCTGATGATGCCCATCATGGCCAGCGCGGCCGTGGCCATCAAGGTCCACCCCTACGGTCCCATGTTCGCCGCCTGCCTTGCCTCCTCCATGGCCTTCATGCTGCCCGTGTCCACGCCGCCCAACGCCGTCGTCTTCGGCTCCGGCTGCGTGTCCATCCCGCAGATGGCCAAGACCGGCATGTGGATGAACCTCATCGCCATCATCCTGCTGACCGTCTTCACCGTGGCCGTCATGCCTCTGGTCTGGGGCATCGACATCCACAGCGTGCCCTCCTGGGCCGCCGGCATGACTCCCTAGAAGCGAGATTTTGCGCTCCCTTCCCCGTGGCGGCGGAAGACGAGACGCGAACGACATCCCAAGGGGGCCTTCGGGCCCCCTTTTTTTGGGTTGGGCGCCCAACCAAAAAGGGCGCCGACAGCCCACCGACGGCTGGTCGGAAGGACGGGTCGGGAAAACGGGCCGGAAGGACGGGTCGGAAAGACGGGTCGGAAAGACGGCCAGAAAGGGCGGACCGGGAGTTCAGCCCCGCAGGGCCTCGATGGGGTCGAGGGCGGCGGCGCGGCGCGCCGGGCGCAGGCCGAAGACGAGCCCGATGGCCACGGCCGAGCCGAGGGAGAGGACGAAGATCTTCCAGGACATGCGGATCTCGAGGATGTCCAGCCGCGCCAGGAGCTGGCCGAGAAGCAGCCCGAGCAGCTGGCCGAGGAGCGCGCCGATCACGGTCAGGATCACGGCCTCGCACAGGAACTGCAGCATGATGGCCCTGGCGGGCGCGCCGAAGGCCCGGCGGATGCCGATCTCCTGCGCGCGCTCGCTGACGCTCAGGTAGAAGAGGTTGGCCAGCACGAAGCCGCCCACGAGGATGGCCACGGCCGCGGTCACCCCGAGGAAGGCCACGAGCCCGCCGGTGATCACGGAGAGGAACTTCAGCACCTCGTCCGCGGTCAGGATGGTGAAGTCGTCCTTCTCGCCGGGGCCGAGGCGGTGGAGCTTGCGCAGGAAGGCGCGCAGGTTCTCCTTGTTGGCCTGCATGTCGCGCACGTCGAGGAACTTGATGCGGATGGCGCGGAAGAACTTGCGCTCCATGTCGAAGCGCTGCGCCAGGGTGGTCACCGGGGCCACCACGCGGTTGTCGATGTTCCGGCCCTGGCCCGTGGAGAAGCCCCGCTCCGCGAGCCTGCCCACGACCTGGAACGGCACGTCCCCGACCAGGATGGTGCGGCCGACGGGCGAGGCGTCGCCGAAGAGCAGGCGCGAGGCGTCCGTGCCGATGATCGCCACCTTGGCCGCCTCGTCCACGTCCTGGCGCGTCAGGTCCCGGCCCTCGGCCAGGGGCCAGTTCCAGGCGTGGGCGTAGTCCTCGGTGGAGCCCACGAGGAGGTCCGTGGTCGTGTTCCGGCTGCCCGCGCGAAGCGGCATGTTGCTGAGCGCCCGCAGCGGCACCACCAGATAGGCCCCGGGCAGGGACTGGCGCAGGCGGCGCACGTCCTCCCAGGTCATGGTGTACACGCGCTGCCCCACGGCACGGGTGAAGATGTCGCCGCCGAGCACGAAGGCCGCGTCCGGGCCGAAGGAATCGGTGATCTCCACGGCCTTGCGCTGCGCGCCGTCCACCGAGGCCACGATGATGGTCAGGGAGGCGATGCCGAGCCCGGTGGCCGCGATGACGAAGCAGGAGCGCAGGCGGAAGGCCCACAGGGCGTGCAGCGCCATGCCCGCCAGGCGCAGCAGGCGTCTGAGCCGGGCCGGGGCGGTCATGGGGATTCCCGCGCGGACGTCCCGTCCGGTTCTCGGGCGATGCGGCCGTCCACGACCACCACGCGGCGGCGGGCGTAGGCCGCGGTGGCCTCGTCGTGGGTCACCACGACCACGGTCTTGCCCTGGCCGTTGATGGCGGAGAGGAGCTCCATGATCTCCACGCTGGTGGCCGAGTCGAGCTGTCCGGTGGGTTCGTCCGCGAGCAGCAGCTCCGGGTCGTTGATCAGGGCGCGGGCCAGGGCCACGCGCTGCTGCTGCCCGCCCGAGAGCTGCGTGGGGCGGAAGTCCATGCGCTCGGCGAGCCCCACCTGGGCCAGCAGGGAGGCGGCCCGCTCGCGCACGGCGTGGGCCGGGGCCTCGGTGTAGAGGCCGGGGAGCATGACGTTGTCCAGGGCGCTGATGTACGGGATGAGGTAGAAGCTCTGGAAGACGAAGCCGATGAGCCTGCCGCGCGCCTCGCTCTGCGCGTCGTCGTCGAGCGCCGCCACGTCGCGCCCGGCAAGCTCGTAGCCGCCCGAGGTCGGCCGGTCGAGGAGCCCCAGGATGTGCAGCAGCGTGGACTTGCCCGAGCCGGACGGCCCCTGCAGGGCCACGAACTCGCCGCGCCCGATGGCCAGCGAGACGCCGCGCAGGACCTCGATGGCCAGGTCCGCCTGGCGGAAGGTCTTGCGCACGTCGGAAAGGCGCAGCAGCGCGGCGTCCGCCGCAGTCCTCGCCTGTCCGCTTTCCTGTACGCCCGCCTGTCCGCTCATGGGGCCTCCCGCCGCCCTACTTCGCCGTCCCGGAGAGCGCCGTGGAGGGCAGGACGATCTGCGTGGCCACCTTGTCGCCTTCCGAAAGGCCGGAGAGCACCTCGCTCGTCTCGATGCCCTGCAGCCCGAGCTCGGGCTGCACGCGGCGCACACCGCCGCCCGGCTCCTCGACGTAGACGTACTGCCTGTCGCCCACCCACTTGAGCGCGGTGTTGGGCAGGGCCAGCACGTCCTTCTTGACCTCGACGATGATCCGGCACTGCGTGGTCATCTCGGGCCTGAGCTTCTCCGCCTGCTCCGGGTCGAGCTTCACGATGGCCAGGTAGTAGACGATGTTGTCGCGCACCTCGGGCTCCGGGTAGACGCGGTCGATATTGCCGCGGAACACGGTCCCCGGGTAGGCGTCCACGGTGAATTCCACGGGCAGCCCCGGCTTCACGTGGCCCACGTCGGTCTCGTCCACGTAGATCCACATCTCCAGGCGCGTGGGGTCGAGCACGGTGATGATGTTCGAGACCTGAAGGCCCGAGACCACGGTCTCGCCCTCCTGGGCCGTGACCTGGGAGACGATGCCGGTGATGGGCGAGACGATGCGCTTGTAGGAGAGGCGGATGTCCACGGCCTCGAGCGCGGCCTGGTCCTGGCTCACGGCCTTGTGCGCCTTGATGAGCTCCTGGGTGAACTCCTCCTTGAGCCTGGCCGCCGTGGCCACGCGCGCGGCCACGCGGCTTCGCGCCGTGAGCGAGTTCTGCCGCGCCTGGTCGAGCACGTCCTGGGCCTGCAGCTCCTGCGCCACGAGCTTTTCCTGGCGCTCGAAGTTCTTGTCCGCGTAGTCCTGCTCGGCCTGGGCCTCGCGCAGCTGCGCCTCGGCCTCGGCAATCTGCAGCGGGTAGACCGTGCGCACCCGTTTCAGCTCGGCCTCGTCGCGCGCGAGCTTGGCCTCGGCCTCTATCTTCTCGGCCTTCTCCTCGCGCGAGTCGATGGAGGCGATGAGGTCGCCCTTGTTCACGTGGTCGCCGATCTTGACCAGCATGCTCTCGATGACGCCCGAGGAGCGCGCGCCGATCTTGACCTGCGCGCCGACCATGGCCTTGACGATGCCCGTGGCCTCCAGGACCTTGCGCACCGTGCCCCGGCCAAGCGTCTGCGTGGAGACGATCCTGACCGCGCCCTTGTCCCGCCCCCCGCGCAGGAGCAGCCAGGCGCCCCCGGCCAGGAGCAGGACGACGATGACCCAGACGAGCTTCTTCATGGCCCGCTTCCGCGCGGCAGGGCCGCGCCTCAGAGCCCCGCCGCGGCGAAGACGCCGGAGACCAGGGTCTGCGCCTCTTGCTGCAGCAGCTTCAGGTGGTCGGCCCCTTTGAAGCTCTCCGCGTATATCTTGTAGATGTCCTCGGTGCCCGAGGGGCGCGCCGCGAACCAGCCGTTCTCCGTGACCACCTTGAGCCCGCCGATGGGCGCGTCGCCCTCGGGCGAGCGGGTCAGCACCCGCATGATGGGCTCGCCCGCGAGCTCCCTGGCCGTGACGCTCTCGGGCGACATGGCAGTGAGCGCCTTCTTCTGGGCCAGGTTGGCCGGGGCCTGGATGCGCTCGTACAGCGGCGCGCCGAACATCCCCGTCAGCCGCGCGTAGTGCTCGGCCGGGTCGCGCCCGGTGACCGCCATGATCTCCATGGCCAGCAGGCAGAGCAGCGGGCCGTCCTTGTCCGTGGTCCAGACCGTGCCGTCGCGGCGCAGGAACGAGGCGCCAGCGCTCTCCTCGCCGCCGAAGCCGTAGCCGCCGGAAAGCAGCCCGTCCACGAACCACTTGAAGCCCACCGGCACCTCGGCCAGCCCGCGGCCGAGGTGCGCGGCCACGCGGTCGATCATGGACGAGGAGACAAGGGTCTTGCCGATCCTGGCCGCCGGGCTCCAGCCCGGGCGGTGGCCGAAGAGGTAGTCGATGGCCACGGCCAGATAGTGGTTGGGGTTCATGAGCCCGGCCCCGCGCGTGACGATGCCGTGGCGGTCCGCGTCCGGGTCGTTGCCGAGCGCCAGGTCGAAGTGCTCCTTCATCTCCAGCAGCCCGGCCATGGCGTAGGGCGAGGAGCAGTCCATGCGCAGCTTGCCGTCGCCGTCCACGCGCATGAAGCCGAAGGTCGGGTCCACGGCGGTGTTCACGATCTCGAGGTCAAGGCCGTAGAATTCGGACACGGCCAGCCAGTGCTCGATGGACGAGCCGCCGAGCGGGTCCACGCCGACCTTGAGCTTCGCGCCCTTGACCGCGTCCATGTCGATGGCCGAGGCCAAGTCGCGCACGTAGGGCATGACCAGGTCCCCGGGATGGGTGGTCGCGGCCGAAAGCGCCTTGGCCCAGGGCACGCGCTTCACGTCCTTGCAGCCCGCGGCCAGCAGCTCGTTGGCCCGGGCCTCGATCCACTTGGTCACGCCGGTGTCCGCCGGGCCGCCCTCGGGCGGATTGTACTTGAAGCCGCCGTCCTCGGGCGGGTTGTGCGAGGGCGTGATGACCACGCCGTCCGCCCTGGCCTTGGCGGCGTCGCTGTTGTGCGTGAGGATGGCGTGGGAGACCACGGGCGTGGGCGTGAAGCCGAGCCCCTCCTGGATGACGGTCTGCACGCCGTTGGCCGCGAAGACTTCCAGGGCGGTCATGCGCGCGGGCTCGGACAGGGCGTGGGTGTCCGCGCCCATGTAGAGCGGCCCGGCGATGCCCTTGGAGGCGCGGTAGTCGCACACGGCCTGGGCCACGGCCAGGATGTGCCGCTCGTTGAAGGAGCGGGAGAACGCGGAGCCGCGGTGCCCCGAAGTGCCGAAGGCGACGCGCTGCTCCACCTCGCCCGGGTCAGGGGTCTCCTCGTAATAGGCCGCGATCAGGCGCGGAACGTTGACCAGTATATCGCGCGGCGCGGGCTTGCCGGCCAGGGCATCGACAGGCATGGGGGCTCCTTGTGGTTGGCACGAAACGGGTTCATGCAGTGTACCAGCCCCGGCCCATTTGGCAAGGTGTCGAAGCGTCCCCGTGTTGCCGGCCTTTCACGCCGGTAACACGGGGGCGCTTCGAGGAAAGCCTAGTCCGAAAGCTGCCCCCTCCCGCGCTACTTTTCGCTGACCGCCAGCATGCCCGCGGCGCAGGCGAGGATGGCTGAGGTGACGCGGCCCTGGACGTGGGCGAGGCCGCGCTTGCGCAGCCAACGGAAGGCTTTGGCGCCGAACAGGGCGTAGGCGGTGGCGCTGCTGCCCTGGATGACGAAGAAGCTCGCGGCCAGGATCAGGAAGTCGCGCGTGTAGTGCGCGGGACTGTCGAAGCCTCTTCGCGGTCGGCAATGCGGGCTTTCCCCGCCGATCAGCCCCGGCCCGTTCTGCAAGGTTGCAGCGCGGCCCCCTGCTGCCGGTGCGAAAGCGGCGGCGCGAGCGGTATTCCCGCAGTCTCTCCTCCAAGACGCAGAATTTCCGCGTGCCGGGGCGGGGCGTGATGCGCCGATATATTCGGGTCTTGCAGCAGGCGTGCTCTTGCGCCCATCCTTCCGTTTTTCGCGGCTTTCAACACGACTTCCGCACAACGGCGCACACGACAAGCGCGGACATCCTCCGTCGCCCTGGAATCTTTCCTTCCCCTGGCCTCACGGGCCGGAAGGCGCCCACCACGATGTGGACAGCCCCACGGCCAGCATGTAGTCATCCCTTAATAATCACGGCGCGCAGCACCGTGCGGACTCTGCCCGGCTCGGAACGCACGCCTGCTGGGGCAGGCTTCATCCCCGGGCCTGTCCGTTCCGGCCCAAGGCGTTTCACGCAGGAGACAAGCCAGGTATCATGAAAGATCTCCCCCTTGAAAAAATCGCCGCCCTCCAGCAACGCGGTGCGCTGCTTTTCATCGACGACCCGTACCCCTTCCAGCCGACGCAGCGCTGGGGATACGGCAAGCCTGCCCACCCCGAGCTCACGAGCCTCCTGCGCGCGCAGCACGAAAACTACCTGTCGTTCCTCGACATGCTCGTCTCCCTGGCGCCGCATTTCGCCGCCATACCGCTCGATGCGCCCGAGGAATCCGCCGAGCCGCGCTGGAACAACACCTGGCTACCGATCCTGGACGGCATGAGCATCTACACGACCGTGGCGACGCACAAGCCGCGCCGGTTCATCGAAGTGGGGTCGGGAAACTCCACGAAATTCGCCGCCAGAGCCATCCGCGACCACGGCCTGCAGACGCAGATATTTTCCATCGACCCCACTCCGCGAAGCGAGATCGACGGGCTTTGCCACCGCAGCCTGCGGCTTTCCCTCGAAACGCTGGACAGCTCGTTCTTCAGGCAGACAACGGCGGAGGACGTCGTCTTCGTGGACTGCAGCCATCGCGCAATGCAGAACTCCGACGCCACGGTCTTCTTTCTCGAGGTGCTCCCCAAGCTGCCGGTCGGCTGCCGCATCGGCATCCACGACATCTTCCTGCCCTGGGACTATCCCCCCGGGTGGGAGAAGCGGTACTACAATGAGCAGTACCTCCTGGCCTGCGCCCTGCTCTTCGGTTCAGGCGCCTTCGAGGTCCAGCTGCCCTCCTACTACGTCTCGATCACGCCCGAGTTCGACGCGCCCCTGGCCCCGCTTCGGAAGCTGCCCTGGATGCAGGAGGGCCGCCCGGTGATGGGCGGCATCTTCTGGATGCGAAAACGCTCGGCGTGACGGATCTCCGCCGGCGGGAAGGCCGGGGCGAACCCCTCGCATGTCTTCCCCGGCCTCTCTCCCGATACCGGGGCCAGAGGACGACGCTCCAGGACCGCGTTTCGCGCTGAACGCGCGCCGGTAGCCCCTGTCCTCTGCCCGCGCCCGCGCTACTTCTCGCTGACCGCCAGCATGCCCGCGGCGCAGGCGAGGATGGCCGAGGTGACGCGGCCCTGGACGTGGGCGAGGCCGCGCTCGCGCAGCCAACGGAAGGCTTTGGCGCCGAACAGGGCGTAGGCGGTGGCGCTGCTGCCCTGGATGACGAAGAAGCTCGCGGCCAGGATCAGGAAGTCGCGCGTGTAGTGCGCGGGGTCGATGAAGTGGGGGAAGAGGACCGTGAAGACCAGCACGGACTTGGGGTTGGACATGCCGGTGGCGTAGCCGAGGCAGAACTGCCTGAAGAGCGGTGTCCTGCGCCGCTCCCCGGCCGCGCAGGCGGAAAGCGGCGGCTTGCGCCAGTTCTTGACCGCCAGCACCACCAGATAGACCACGCCGATCCACTTGACGGCGTTGAAGACCAGGCTCGAGCCCTGCACGACGACGCCGAGCCCGAGATAGACGACGGCCATCTGCGTCAGGTAGGCGCACGACCCGCCCGCGATGGCGGGCACGGTGCGCGCGAAGCCGTTGCGCAGGCTCGAGGACATGGAGAACATGGTCATGGGCCCCGGCGTGTACGCGATGGCCGTCATGATGAGAAGATAGGCGAACCACGTATCGGACGGCATCCTCTGCCCTCGTGAAAGACGTTCGGGGTGGAATGTTCCCCGCAAAATGGGCGCGCTTCGCGCCGCGCCTACTGCGCCGCCGTCCCCGCGGCCATCGCGGCCTTCATTTCCTCGAGCCAGGAAAGCACCGCGCCCTCGACCTCGGCGCGGATGCGGGCAAGTCCCGCCTCGCTCTCGGACTCGAAGCGCATGACCAGCACGTCCTGGGTGTTGGAGGCGCGCACCAGGGCCCAGCCGTCCGGGAAGTCGATGCGGATGCCGTCGAGGTCCGTGGCCGGGTACTTCTCGCGGAAATGGGCCACGGCGCGGGCGACGAGGGGGAACTTCACCGGCTCCGGCACCTGCATGCGGATCTCCGGCGTGGAGAAGGTCTGCGGCCAGTCGGCCAGGAATTGCGAGACCGGAACCTCGGCCGCGGAGAGTATCTCGCAGAAGCGGGCCGCGGAGTAGAGCGCGTCGTCGAAGCCGAAGAAGCGCTGGCGATAGAACATGTGCCCGCTCATCTCGCCCGCGAAGGCCGCGCCGGTCTCGGCCAGCTTGGCCTTCATCAGCGAGTGGCCCGTGGCCGACATGAGCGGCTCGCCGCCGTGGGCCGCGACGTCGCGGAAGAGGCGGTGCGAGCACTTCACGTCGCCGATGATCATGGCGCCCGGCTCCTCGGCCAGGATCTGGCGCGAGAGGACGGCGGCCAGCTCGTCGCCGGGCATGAGGCGGCCCTGCTCGTCCGCCACCGCGATGCGGTCGCCGTCGCCGTCCAGGCCGATGCCCGCCGCGGCGCCCGTCTCGCGCACCCTGGCGGCGCAGTCCGCCATGTTCTCGGGCAGGGTCGGGTCCGGATGGTGGTTCGGGAAGTCGCCGTCCGGCTCGGTGTAGAGCTCCACCACCTCGGCCCCGAGCTCGCGCAGCAGGCGCGCGGCCACGAGGCCGCCCGCGCCGTTGCCGCCGTCGAGCACGACCTTCACCGGCCGCGCAAGACGGCAGAGCCCGGCCAGGGTCTCCACGTAGGCGGGCACGATGTCGTGGCGCGAGACCACGCCCCGGCCGTCGACGAAGGCCTCCTCCTCCATGAGGCGTCGGATCTCCTGGATCTCGCCGCCGTAGATGGTGGAGGCACCGGCCCAGACCTTGAAGCCGTTGTACTCGGGCGGGTTGTGGCTGGCCGTGACCATGATCCCGGCGGGTATCTTCAGATGCACGCAGGCGAAGTAGAAGACCGGCGTGGGCACCATGTCCAGGACCACGACGTCCACGCCCGAGGCCGAAAGGCCGCGCGCGCAGGCCGCCATGTAGGCGGGCGAGGAGTGGCGGGCGTCGTGGCCGAGGCAGGCGCGGGAGAGGCCGCGGGCGCGGAAATAGGCGCCGCAGGCACGGGCGAGCCCCTCGACCCGGGCTTCGTCGAAATCCCTGTCCACCACGCCGCGGATGTCGTAGGCCTTGAACACGTCCGGATTGATGCGAGGCATGAACGCTCCTTCTGAATGCCGACGCCCCGGAAGCGTTCCGGGGCGGATGTCCTTGACCTGCGGGGCCAAGGCGCTTATGCGGGTACCATGAATTGGGACTGGGATAAACTGCAAGAAAAGCGCCGCCGTACCCAGGGACCGTCCATGCCGGACATGGACAACCTTGGAGAAAAATTCAAGAAATTTCAAAACATGCACTTCGCCGGGGGGGGCGGGAAGTGGATCGTCCTGGCCGTGGTCCTGTTGTGGCTGGCCAGCGGCATCTACATCGTCGAGCCCGACGAAGTCGGCGTGGTGCAACGCTTCGGCGCTTTCGAGCGCATCACCACCGCCGGCCCCCATTACCACCTGCCCTTTCCGATCGAATCCGTGCAGACGCCCAAGGTCACCGAGATCAGGCGCATGGAGATCGGCTTCCGCTCCTCCGCGAGCGGGATCATGGATTCCAGCTCGGTGCGCTCCATCCCCGAGGAATCGCTGATGCTCACGGGCGACGAGAACATCGTCAACGTGCAGTTCATCGTGCAGTACCAGATCAAGGATCCGGTCGATTTCCTCTTCAACCTCACGCAGCAGTCCGACACCGTGAAGAACGCGGCCGAGGCGGCCATGCGCGAGGTCATCGGCAAGAACACCATCGACAGCGTGCTGACCACGGACAAGCTGGAGATCCAGCAGAGCGCCATGACGCTCCTGCAGGAGACCCTCGACCGCTACGTGGCGGGCATCCGCATCATCGCCGTGCAGCTGCAGGACGTCTACCCGCCCGACGAGGTGGTGGACGCCTTCAAGGACGTGGCCTCGGCGCGCGAGGACAAGAGCCGCTTCATCAACGAGGCGGACGCCTACCGCAACGACGTCATGCCCAAGGCGCGCGGCCGGGCCGCGGCCATCATCAACGAGGCCCAGGCCTACAAGCAGTCCAAGATCCTGAAGTCCCAGGGCGACGCGTCGCGCTTCACGGCCATCCTCGGCGAGTACCAGAAGGCCAAGGACATCACCAAAAAGCGCCTCTACCTGGAGACCATGGAAGAGATACTGAGCAACCCGGACGTGGAGAAGACCATCCTGCCCGAGCAGACGGCGTCGCGGACCCTGCCCTTCCTGCCGCTCACGGAATCCGGCCGGGCCAAGGCCCGCGCCAAGACCGGGGAGGCCGGAAAATGAACCGCAAGCCCATGATCCTCATCGTCGCCCTGGCGGCCGTCTTCATCCTCGCGCAGCAGTGCCTCTACGAGGTCAACCAGACCGAGAAGGCCATCGTGCTGCAGCTCGGCAAGCCCCTGCCCGGGGTGCGCGGCCCGGGGCTGCACGTCAAGCTGCCCTTCGTCCAGAACGTGGTCTTCTTCGACACGCGCCTGCTCGACTACGATTCCAAGCCCTCCGAGGTCATCACCAAGGACAAGAAGGCCCTGGTGCTGGACAACTACACCAAGTGGCGCATCGTGGAGCCCCTGCAGTTCTACCGCACGGTGCGCACCATCCCGCGCGCCCTGTCCAGGCTCGACGACATCGTCTACTCCGAGATGCGCCAGGCGCTCGGCCAGTACGAGCTCGGCGACATCGTCTCGCAGAAGCGGGCCGACATCATGCACCAGGTGACCGAGTCGTCCAACAAGCTGGTCCACGAGTACGGCATCGAGGTCCTGGACGTGCGTATCAAGGGCACGGACCTGCCGCCCGAGAACGAGCGGGCCATCTTCGGCCGCATGCGCGCCGAGCGTGAGCGCCAGGCCAAGCAGTACCGCTCCGAGGGCATGGAGGAATCGACCAAGATCAAGGCCGCCACGGACAAGGAGAAGGCCATCATCCTGGCCGAGGCCGAGAAGCAGGGCGAGATCCTGCGCGGCGAGGGCGACGCCGAGGCCACGCGCATCTACGCCGAGGCCCTTTCCAAGGGGCCGGACTTCTACGAGTTCCAGCGCAGCCTCGAGGCCTACCGCAACAGCTTCAAGTCCGACACGCGCGTGGTCCTCACGCCGGACAGCCCCTTCCTGAAATACATGGCCCAGCCGCGCTAGCCCGGCGGGCGGGCACGATAAACGACGAAGCCCCGGGACCTCACGGTCCCGGGGCTTCGTCGTCTCCGGCCCCTGCGGCGGGGTCCGGTGTGCCGCGGGAAGCAGCCTGCGGGGTGCGGGTCAGGCGATCTCGCGGCCGGTCCACAGGACGCGCGCCAGGATGCGGACCTCCTTGCAGGGCCAGCCCACCTCGCGCGCGGGGAAGGAAGGATTCTCGGAGAGCAGGAGCAGTTTGCCGGGCAACCGGTCCAGCCGTTTGACCACTATCTCCTCGCCGAAGGCCAGGGCATAGACGTTGCCGGGCACGATCTCGACCTGCGAGCGGTCGAGCAGCAGCAGGCTGCGCTGGGCGATGAGCGGCTCCATGTGGGTGCCGTGCATCTCCATGACCGCCATGGAGAGGATGTCCCCCTTGGCCGCGAGCCAGAAGTGCTGGAACGCGATGCCGGGCCGGACCTCGTCCTGCTCGAAGAGGGCCGAACCCGGGAGCAGGCGGGGCCGCACGCGGGGCAGGATCACGAGCTGCCCGGCCTCGTGCTCGGTCTCGGGCTTGAAGCCGCCGTACTCCTGGGCCTCGCGGCCGCAGTCGCCGTTGCCGCCCAGGGGCTTGGCGTATCCGTCCAATCCGATGATGGTCGGCGGCGCAGCCAGGGGCTCCTCGCCGGGCAGACGCATCTCTCCCTGACCGAAGAGCAGCCAGTCCAGCGAGACGCAGCGCGCCTCGGAGACGTGCATGAGCCAGTTGAGCGGGACCTGACGGCGCTTGCGCGCAGCCGATACTGCCTGGTGCTTGATGCCGAGCGCCTTGGCCAGTTCGGACGCGTTGTCCACCTCAAGGGCATGCATGAGCCTCTTGAGGCGCTCCTCGAAATTCGCGTCTCCCTGCGCCCCATATGGGAAGAATGGTTCCTTCAACGACACCGTCCGCGTCATGCTGTTGGTTTCGGGCATGCCCAATCTCTCCGTTTACCAGCCGGATCGAAGTATAATCAACAGAATAATACTATTTTGAGCATATTCAAAGCTCTTTTGCCTGACTTATCCTTGGCGTTCCCCGGCACCCAACCCGCCGTGTTGTGGCGGACAATTTATGAAAATTCAAGTTGCATAGGACTTCATATCTCATTACGATATGTTGACTTGTTTTGATGGATACCCGCGGAGGATCAGGGATGAATTTACCACGCGAGGCCTTACGGGACGCCGGGCAGTTCGAGGAAGTCTATGCTCGGGTCATGCAGGCCGCCGGGGCCGAAACCCAGATGGATCTGGCCAGACGCCTCGGAATCAGGCAATCCAGCGTTTCGGACGCCAAGAAGAAACGCCGAGTCCCCTCGTCCTGGGTTCTCTCCCTGTGCATCGAGTCGGGCTGGAATCCGCGCTGGCTGCTGACCGGCGAGCCGCCCCGGCGCCTGGTGGCCGGAGGCAAGGTGAGTCGCGAGAAGATCGCCGAGGAATCCGGAGAACTGATGATCGTGGCGGTGCATTCGCCCGAGATCTGCAGGATAGGGCAGGAATGGGTCTCGCCCGAGATATCCCGCATCTGCATCCCCGTGGGCTACGACTGCCCGGGGCTCCTGGTCCTTCCCGCGGGCGAGGGGGGGTTCGAGCCGCACATCAGGCGTGGCGCCTACGTGGGCATAGAGACGGCGCGGGCGAGCGTGGCGGACGGCGACATCTACGCCGTGCTCCTACCCGAGGCCGGGCTGGTCTTCCGCCGCGTCTTCCTGGACATAGGCCGCGAGGCCCTGCAACTGCGGGGGGAGGACAAGGACGCCCCCCTGCTGACCATCCCCCTGGGACAGAAGGACGCGCGGCTCGTGGGCCGCGTGGCCTGGACGCTGCAGCGGCTCTAGCCGCCTAGTTCCTGTTCTTGGCCGGCCTGCCCGGACCGCGCGTGCCCGGAGGAGGAAGCAGATGGGGCGGCACCCCGAGTTCGACGAGCTGCCGGATGCGCTCTCCGGGCTTGCGCTGTCCTTTGAAAATGCGCGTGATCATGGAAGGATGTATCTCCAGGGCGTCGGCCAGATCGCGCTGGCTGAGCCCCCGCATGGCAAGCCACGTCTTCAGCCTGCGGATCCTCTCTATCTCCTCTCTCGCCAATTTCACTCGACGCGCCATGTTCGGCCCTCCCGGACAAGGTTGCGATTTGTCCCGGTAATCTATGCTCTGCAGCCAAACAAGTAAACCTATAGGTCCACTTTTTCGACTTATCCTGCAAAATTATAATCCGGCGACACACTCTGAAACGATTTGCGCGTTGCAACATTCTTTGAATTCGCTTAGGGGCTATAGAAGAGGAAAAGGATTTCGCCCGCGCCAGGCCGGACACCGTGCGCAGGCATTTCCAGCGGCCCCGGACAGCACCCAAAAGGGGAGTGGCCATTTCCATACAAATTTAGTAGGAGTTCCCTCCGGCAATGGGAAACCCGTGCCTGCAGACAGGAATTGACTGAAAGTCTGTTCAGGTGATACGGTCATAACCTGCTTGCCAAACAGAAGAAATAGATTATAGTTTTTGTAAATGCGAGGACACATATGAACTTCGACGACGTTCTTGAACGGATCAAGAAGGCCACCGGCGCGCGGACCCAGGTGGAGCTGGCCAACATCCTGGCCATCCGCCAGTCCAGCATCTCCGACGCCAAGCGCCGCAATTCCGTGCCTGCCGACTGGTACCTCAAGCTCTACCGCAGCCACGGCCTGAACCCCGATTGGCTGGCGGACGGCATCGACCCCATGTACCTCAAGCCCGGCATGGCCGAATCCTCGGCCAACTTCCAGGGCGTGACCGAGACCAGCGCCACCTACGGCAAGACGCCGTCGCGCTCCCGCGTGGTCAACGTCTCCAGCATGGCCGGAATCGTCACCGAGAAGGGCGCCTGGCAGCCCGACTACGTGAGCCAGCTGGCCATCCCCGAGACTTTCTACAAGCCCACCATCCTGGTCGTGCGCGTGGACGGGGCGGGCATGGAGCCGCTCATCCGCCGCGCCGGCTACGTGGGCATGGACACGGAAAAGACCCGCGTCCGCTCCGGCGAGGTCTACGGCATCCACGTGCCGCACGAGGGCCTGGTGCTCAAGCGCGTCTACTTCGACGCCGACAACAACCGCTTCCTGCTGCGCAGCGAGAACGCCGAGCACCCGGAGCAGACCATCCCGGCCAAGAACGCCGAGGACAAGATCCTCGGCCGCGTGGTCTGGGTGCTCCAGGAGTTCTAGGCCTCCTTCACTCCCCGCGCCCCTTCCGGGCGGTCCGGCGACAGCCGGGCCGCCCGTTTTTCGTGCGCACTTTTCATGCGCCCGAAGCTGGGGTAGAAGGACCCTCCCCATCCACCACAGGAGGATCGCCATGCCGGGCAGACTGACCGCCCCCGACATCCGGGCCATGAAAGGCCGCGCGCGCATCGTCGTGCTCACCGCGTACGACGCCTGCTCCGCCCAGCTCGCCGAGCGCGGCGGGGCCGACGTGCTGCTCGTGGGAGACTCGCTGGGCATGGTCGTGCTCGGCCACGACGACACCCTCTCCGTGACCATGGACGACATGGTCCTGCACAGCCGCTCCGTCTCCCGCGCGGCCACCCGCGCCCTGGTCGTGGCGGATATGCCCTTCGGCTCCTACCACGAGGACGTCCCCCAGGCCGTGCGCAACGCCGTGCGCCTGATGGCAGAGGGCGGAGCCCGCGCCGTCAAGGTCGAAGGCGCCGCCCACCTGCCCGCCGTCAAGGCCATGATCGCCGCGGGCGTGCCGGTCATGGGGCACCTCGGCCTCACGCCGCAGCGCGTGGCCGAGCTCGGCGGCTACAAGGTCCAGGGCCGCACCGCCGACGCCGCGGACGCCATCCTCAGGGAGGCGGCGAGCCTGGCCGAGGCGGGCTGCTTCGCCCTGGTCCTGGAATGCGTCCCCTCGCCCGTGGCCGAACGCATAAGCGCCGCCCTGCCCATCCCCACCATCGGCATCGGCGCGGGACCCTCCTGCGACGGGCAGGTCCTCGTCTTCCACGACGTGCTCGGCCTCTACGACCGCTTCACGCCCCGCTTCGTCAAACGCTACGCCGAGCTCGGCACGCTCGCCGCAAACGCCCTCTCGGCCTACGCCGCCGACGTGCGCAGCGGCGCCTTCCCCGCGCCCGAGCACGGCTACGACATGTCCGAGGAGGAGCTGGACCGCCTCTACGGCGGCTCCACGCGCGGCAAATGAACCCGCACATTCTCTGGGAGGCCCTCGTCTGGCCGCTCGTCCGCCTGGTGGCGGCCATCTCCGCGGGCCTCATCGTGGGCAACCTCATCGAGGCCCTCAACTGGACCCGGGCCATGGCCCGCGTCGCCTCCCCGCTCATCCGCATGGCCAGGCTCAAGGACATCGCGGGCGCGAGCTTCTCCATGGCCTTCTTCTCCGGCATCACCGCCAACACCATGCTCGCCGAGGCCCACGAGCGGGGCGAGCTCTCACGCCACGAGCTCATCCTGGCCAACCTCTTCAACGCCCTGCCCACCTACCTGCT
Source organism: Desulfovibrio sp. X2 (assembly GCF_000422205.1). NCBI lineage: Bacteria > Pseudomonadati > Thermodesulfobacteriota > Desulfovibrionia > Desulfovibrionales > Desulfovibrionaceae > Desulfovibrio > Desulfovibrio sp. X2. The sequence continues at coordinate 16,761 of NZ_ATHV01000013.1, read as the reverse complement.
GCACCTGCCCACAGTCTATTTCCTGACCCTGCCCTACATAGGCAACGCAGCCGCGGTCTACGTCGGCCTCTCCGTGGGCTCGGCCGCCCTGCGCACCATCTTCATCATCGCCCTGGGCCGGGCCACCCTGCCCCCCCTGGACGAGGGCTGCGTGGTCTGCCGCCTGGAGCAGGGAGGGTTCAAGGGCTTCGGCAAGGCCTTCGCCCTGGCCGTCAAACGCTTCAAGCGCCGCCTGCCCCAGGTCGTGTACATCACCGTGCCGGTCTACGTGGCCTTCCACTACGCCGCCCAGTACGGCTTCTTCACCTGGCTCGAGAACTACCTCTCCGTGAACGCCTCGTTCCTCTCCTGGCTGCCGCCCAAGGCCGTCTCCATCATCGTCTTCCAGATGGCCTCCCAGTTCACCGCGGGCCTCGCGGCCGCGGGCGCGCTGCTGCAGTCCCACAGCCTGCCGCCCCACGACGTGGTCATGGCGCTCCTCGTGGGCAACATCCTCTCCTCTCCCGTGCGCGCCATACGCCACCAGTTCCCGTACTACGCGGGCATCTTCAAGCCTGGCATGGCCATGCGCCTCATCGTCTACAACCAGCTCCTGCGCGTCCTCGGACTCGTCATCGTCACCGTGGGCTACTGGTTCTGGATCCACTAGACCCGAGCCCAGGAAGCGAAGATGCCTCCGGCGGCCAGAGGGGGGCTGCGCGCCCCCCTCTGGACTCCCCCTGCGCCAGGCTGAGCCTGGACCCCTTTCGCGACAGACCCGCGGATCATTCGACGAGACGCCGCCTGGGCGTGCCTGGCCGCAAAAACGAATCGGGCGGTATTTCGTCTTCGCGCGCCAAGGCGCGCGAAGACGAAATACCGCCCGAAGTTGCCGTCGGGGAGTGACCTCCCCGACCCCCTCCGTCTTCACACGAAAAATCTTCCTTGAACCTCTTCCTCTCTCCTTTGCCGGGGGCCTTCAGAGGCGCTCGCCGTTCTCGGCGCGGGCAAAGGAGATGGTGGAGGACCGGATTTTTCGCCGTCCGGCGAAAAATCCGGTCCGGTCTTCCGACCGCGCCGCGCGCACGAGACCCACATCACGGCCCCTCACGCCCAGGCCGCCCGTGTCCTTTCCCGGGCGTACCGCGTGCGAAGGGGTCCAGGCTCAGCCTGGCGCAGGAGAGTCCAGAGAGGGGCGCGTAGCCCCTCTCTGGCCGCCGGAGGCTCTTGTTTTTCCTTTCCCGTCCGCCTCGTCTACGCGCAGGCGCAGCCGCAGTCGGCCTCGCCGTCGCCCACGGGACCGCGGCGGTCGCGGGCGAAGGAGTTGCCGGGCAGGGATTTGACGTATTTCTTCATTTCGGCGGCGCGGTTGCCGATGGCGGAGAGGGTGCAGGCCCCGGCGCAGTCGACCACGGCCAGGGAGACGGAGACGAGGGGGAAGGAGGCGATTTCGCCGTTGCGGTCCTTGGCGATGATGGAGCCGCGATTGCGGACCTCCTCGCAGTAGCAGCCGCGCACCTGGCGGCCGAAGCAGCGGACGATGCCGCGGCAGATGCGCTCGGCACGTTCCTGGGAGCAGATGAGCACGAAGTCGTCGCCGCCCACGTGTCCCACGAAGTCCTCGCCGGGCACGCCGTGGCGCTTGACGGCCCAGGACATGATCTTGGCCAGGAGCAGGAGCACGTTGTCGCCGTCCTTGAAGCCGTAGGTGTCGTTGTAGACCTTGAAGTTGTCGAGGTCGGCGTAGACGATGCTGAAGGGCAGGCCCGCCTGGCTGCGGCGTTCGAGCTCGGTCTCGATGGCCACGTTGCCGGGGAACCCGGTGAGGGGGTTGGCGCCCTTGGCCATCTCGACCTGGACGGCGGCCAGGGTGTCGAGGATCTTCTGCACGGAGACGATGCCCGCGAGGCGTCCGGCCTCGGTGACCACGATGTGGTCGTAGATCTTGTACTTGTCGCGGTTCATGGAGGCCTTGGCGACGTTCTCCACGGGCTCTCCGCCCTCCACGATCATGGCCGAGGCGTCCATGATGCGGGTGATCTCGCGGTGGAAATAGAGCGACATGCCGTAGCGCGTGGACAGGGCGCGGTCGAGGTGGTGGCTCATGACCAGGCCCACGGGGCGGCCCTCCTCGGCCACGACCACGGCGCTGATCGGCTCCTTGCCCTGGAGCAGCTCCTTGACCTCGCTGACCTTGGTGGCGGCGGGCACGTCGTAGGCCTTCTCGGCCAGCTCGCGCACGGGGATGGAGCATTTGAGCTCCTTCCTGATGGTCTCGCCGATGGAGGCGCGCCCCGCGGGCAGGGGGTTCTCCGGGACGGGCTTGGGGAAGGCGGGCACGTGGAGGAAGTAGCCCTGGCCGTAGTGCACGCCGAGTCCCATGAGGCAGCGCAGTTCGGTCTCGGTCTCGATGCCTTCGGCGATGAGGCGGCAGCCGATCTTCTCGGCGAAGGCGACGAAGGTCTCGATGAGGGCGCGCTTGACCGGGTTCTTGTCGATCTCCCGGATGAGGGACATGTCCACCTTGATGTAGTCGGGTCGGAGCTCGGCGATGGTCCACAGGCCGGAGTAGCCGGTGCCCACGTCGTCCACGGCCACCTGGAAGCCCTGGTTGCGGTAGTGCTCCAGGGTGCGGTGGAAGAGGGTGAAGTCGCGGATGGAGTGGCGCTCGGTGATCTCGAAGACCACGTTGGAGGGGCCGAGGCCGCACTGGCTCAGGAGCTTCAGGGTCTCGCCGGTGGAGAAGCTCGGGTCGACCAGGGTGCGGGGGTGGATGTTGAGGAAGATCTTCTGTCCGGGCGCGACCGGGCCGATCTTGGTGATGGCGGCCTCGCGGCAGACCTTTTCCAGGGCGAAGAGCTGGCCGACCTCCTCGGCGAAGTCGAAGAGCACGGAGGGGCTCTGGAAGTAGGTGTCGGCCGGGCCGCGCGTCAGGGCCTCCCAGGCCAGGATCTCGCTGGTGCGGAAGTCGACGATGGGCTGGTAGACCACGCGCAGCATGGAGGAGCCGAGTATCTCGCGGAACTCGGCGAGGAGCGAGAGGGTGCTCGTGTCGAGCTCGCCCCGGGCCACGTGCTGGGCGTCGCACAGGGCGCTGTACAGGGAGTGCTCGAGCGGGTGCATGCCGAGCTGGCAGATGAGGGCGCAGCCCGCGGCCACGTCCAGGGTCTGTCCGGTGAGCTTGAGGGAGGTGCCCTTGAGTCCGGCCTTGAGCTTCAGGCGGATGCCCGCGGTGATGTCCTGCAGTTCGGGCACGGGGTTGTCGGTCCGCGCGCACAGGACCATGACCTTGCCCTCGGAGAGGCGCTCCACGTAGGTGAAGGCGCAGGGGCAGTACTCGCGGGTCAGGGTGCTCACCTCGCGGCTCATGGCCTCGAGGATGACGGCGGTGATGTCGCTGCCGAAGAGGTTGGAGAAGACGAGGAAGTTCTTGATCTCGAAGAGGAGCAGGCAGAGGCTGCCGCCCTGTCCCAGGTGCTCCTCTATCCGGTTGCGTTCGGAGAGGCTCAGGAAACCGAAGGAATAGGGCAACTCCCCCTGCTGGCGCCCGTTGCGTCTGAGCCTGCTCGTGGCCGCAAATCCCTGGAAGATGTCCATGACCATGCGACTCTCGTTGGCGTCCCGGTTCCGAGCCGGACGGTGGCGGTGAAAAATGGACAGTGAATTCCCCCTCATGCGATTCGGACCGAGTCCGGAGACTTTTGTGGGTATGCGCGCGAGGTCACACATCCGTGGGAGGTCGGTGACGATTCCGTGACGAATCCGGCGCGTGGTGGAGACGCCGCCCCGGCGCGGCGCCGGGGCCGGTCCCGCGCGCGGCAGAGTCCGGAAAAACGTGCGTCCGTCTTTCGTCCCCCTCCCGATCCGGCGCGCGGCCGCATGCGCAATACAGAATTGATATAAATGCAAACATAATTTTATAAAAAACCTCTGCCTATTTGCGTAATATGGCATATGTTGCTCACATATGCCACATCAGACATAAGAAGCCGGTGGCACGGCGTTCGGCCGGGAGATGCCTGCCTGCACGGGCCGGTCGGGCCGGTCGGGCCGGTCGGACGGAACGGGCGGAAAGGGTTGAACGGGGGCGGGATCTCCGCCGGACCGGGCTCAGGCCGGGGACGGGAGGCTGCGCACGAGCCAGACGAGGAATTCCGGCCCGGGCTTGTAGCCCACGCCCACGGCTCCCTTGTGCAGGTAGAGGCAGTAGGCCCAGTCCGGGCCGTAGTAGCTGCTCGTGGCGGACCAGTAGGCCTCGCCGGGGTGGGCGAAGGGATGGCCCCCGGGCAGGGCGGGTTCGGCGCGCGAGCAGTCCACCAGGGATTCGAGCTCCGTTATCGCGGGCAGGCGCCAGGGCAGGCCGCTCCGCTCCCGCGCCTCTGCGGCCAGGGCCAGGGCCCCTGCCCAGTCCGTGAGGCCGGGGGCGTCGCCGCTGCGCGCCTGGTCCGCCAGGCGGGCCCAGACGAGGCCGGTCAGCCTGTCCAGCACGCCCTCGCCGCCGTCTTCCGGCTCCGCGAAGCGGGGCTTTGGCCATGCCCCGCCCAGGCCCAGCCCGCCGTCCTGCCCGGCCGCGAGCGCGGTGCAGGCGATCTCGCCGCCCTTGGCGTCGTAGCAGAGCGTCTGGCCGCTTCGCGGCAGCACGGCCGAGGTCCCGGCCACGGGCCAGACCAGGCTCTCCTCCACCTTGCGGCCGTAGAAGGTGCGGCCGCCCTCCAGGTGCACGCGCCAGGCGTGCGTGGGCGCGATGGCCGCGCTGGTCGAGCTCCAGACCCAGCCCAGAAAGACGTCCCGGAAGGGGTGGCCCTTCGGCAGGGCGGGCTTGCGCGCGCCGTGGGAGACGATGCTGCGCAGCTCCACGCGGTTGGGCATGCGCCAGTCCGTGCGGCCCAAGTGGGCGTGCGCGTTCCACGCGGCCACGGAGCGCAGCCCCTCCTCCCAGGTCATGGGAAAGGAGAAGGGGTTGGCCGAGCTGGACCAGCAAAGGCCGGTCAGGCGGTCGAGGACGATGCCGTCGCCCGCGGGCTCGAAGCGCGGCTCGGGCCAGGCGAGGCCCGGGCGCAGGTCCGCGTCCTGCCAGGTTCCGCGGCAGTCGATCGCCAGGCCCTCGGGATCGTAGCAGCCGTCGAGCCCGCTCCACAGGGGGGGCAGCACGGTCGGGACGGAGAGGGGATCGGAGGGAGGGAAGGAAGAGTCCATTTCCAAGCATAGCACGGCGCGGCCCGGGCGTCACGCCCGGGCCGTCCGCGCGCGCATGTCGCACTACCGGGCCAGCATGCGGGCCATCATGTCCTTCAGCCGCTCGGCCAGCTCGGCCAGGTTGGCCACGGCCTCGCGGGACACGGCCATGCCTTCCGAGGTCTCGGAGGCGATGCGGCCCACCTGCTCCACGGCGCGGTTGATCTCCTCGCTGGCCGCGGACTGCTGCTCGGCCGCCGAGGCGATGCTCTCGGCCTGCAGGCTGTTGTTCTCCATGAGGGCCAGGATCTCCTCCTGGGCCTTGCCCGAGGAGTCGGCCAGCCCGGCGCTCTGCTCCACTGCCTGGGCCGCGCTGTTCATCTTGCGGATGTTGTCGCGCGCCGCGCCCTGGATGGAGGTGATGGAGGACTCCACCTCGCGCGTGGCCTGCATGGTCTTCTCGGCCAGCTTGCGCACCTCGTCCGCGACCACGGCGAAGCCCCGGCCCGCGTCGCCCGCGCGCGCGGCCTCGATGGCGGCGTTCAGGGCCAGCAGGTTGGTCTGGTCCGCGATGTCGTTGATCACGCCTATGATGCGGCCGATGGACTCCACCTGGGAGCCCAGCGCGTCCATGCCCTGGCGCGTCTCCTCGGTCAGGTCGCTGACCTGGCCGATGGCGGCCACGGCCTGCTTGACCATGTCCGCGCCGGTGAGCGCCTTGTCCTTGGCCCGGCGCGCCGTGTCCGAGGCGCTGCCCGCGTTCCTGGCGACCTCGGTGACCGTGGCGTTCATCTCCTCCATGGCCGTGGCGGTCTCGGCCATGCGCTCGTTCTGGGCCTCGGCCCCGCGGCTGACCTGGGAGATCATGGCCGCCAGCTGCTCGGCCGCGGCCGCCACCTGGGTGGCCACCTCGTCGGCCTCGCGCGCCGAGACCTCGAGCCGGTCGCGCGCGGCGCGGGCCGCCTCCTCCATGCGCGCGGCCTCGGCCCGCGCCTCCTCGGCGCGCTGCGCCTGCTCCAGGGCCTGGCGCTCCTTCTGCCCCACCTCGAGCAGCCTGTCCTTCAGCTGGCCCACCATGCGGCCGATGTCGTCCTTGAGGCTCGCGAACTCGGCGGCGAAGCGGCCTTCGAGCCGGGCGTCCAGGTCGCCGTCCGCGACCTTGGACGAGAAGGCCCTGAGGGCGGTGAGCGGCAGGCTCACGGAGCGCATGATCCACAGGATGGTCAGGAAGAGGACCACGCCCGCGACCACCTCGATGCCGAGCACCATGAGTTCCATCTGGCGGTTCATGCGCTCGCCCGCGGCCTGGTACTGCTCGCGCAGCCCGGTCAGCACCGGCTCGAGCTCGTCCGTGGTCGTCTTGAGGGTCTGCTCCGCCTTCTCGGCCTGGGCCTCGCTCCCGATGACCGAGGTGAAGGCCTCGTTGAACTTCGTGAGCGATCCGAGCAGGGAGGCGCGCCTGGCGTCGTCGAGCCAGGAGGCGTCGGCGATGAGCTTCTCCAGGCGCTGGCGCTCCTTGCCCATCTTGTCCAGGGCGCCCTGGTCGCGGCGCATGAGGAAGTTCTTCTCCTGGCGCCGCATCTGGAGCAGGGCGATGAGCACGTCCTTGTCCTGATTGTCCTTGAGCCCGGCCTCCAGGTTGCGCGCGGCGTAGACGAACTCGCCGCGCAGCCCTTCGAGGTCGGTGAGGCCGATGTGCAGATGGATGTCGCTCATGGCCTGGAAGTTCTTGCGGTAGGTGGCCAGCAGGCCGAGCGCCTTGTCGCAGGCCTCGGCCTGGTCCGGGTCGCGCAGGCGCAGGGTCTGCAGCGCCTCCGTCGCCTTGTCCGCGTGCGCGTACGTCTGGGCGACGTAGTCCTTCTCCTTGCGCATCAGGAAGTTCTTCTCCTGGCGCCTGGCCTGCAGGGCCGCGAGATACCCGTCCAGGGCCAGACTGCGCAGGGAGTCCACCCGGCTCGTGAGCCGGTCCCCGGCCAGCGAGGCCGCGAAGATCAGGGCGCCCGCCAGCAGGGCGACGCCCAAAAGCACGAAAAGCCTGTTCCTGACCGACATGACTTACCTCCCCCTATGCTGCGCGCACGGCGCGCATGGTCCCGTGAAGCCCGTGAAAGCGGCTGATCCCGATGATCCCGATGATCCTGATGATCCTGACGATCCTGATGATCTTGATGATCCCGATGACCACGAAGCCTGGAACGGCGAGCCCTCGCGGGCCTTCGGCCCCCGGATGCGCGGACGGACATGGGAAACGAAACGCTTGGGATGGATGGTGCGTCCCCCGGATTTCCCGGGGAGAGCGAAAGGCGGGCGGACCGAAGGCACGATGCGGATGCGCATGACCTGGAACCTCTGCGTGGGTGCTCCGGGCGGGTGCTCCTGACATCAATTCCGGCAGCGGGCGTCGGCGTCTGAGTGGACGTTCACTCAGGTGCGCGGGCGCACGCCCGGCCGGCAGATTTTCTCTAGCAAGCTGGACAGATGGAGTAAATGGGAATTTTTTCTCAAACTCCGGGTCAGTCCCCTGGGGCAGGGGGCTTCCCTCCCCTCCTGCGCCCGGAGGCCGCAGAATCACGGCACTTCAAGGCATATAGGCGGCACGGGAAACTACCCGGCAGGCGCGGCGGCGACAGCGGCCGCGGCAGGCGCCTTCCTGCCGCCGTTCCCGTCGCCCGGGCGGCCCAGGCGGCGCTGCCGCCACCTGTCCACGGGCCGGTCGAGGCAGAAGTGCAGGGCCAGGGCCGCGCCCAGGGTCAGCAGGAGCGCGGCCGCAGTGGCGGGCGGGTCCGCGAAGTGGTCGAGGAGGCTCAGGATGAGGAAGTGGACGATGTAGAAGGGGTAGGAGAGATCGCCCAGGAAGCGATCGAGGCGGCTTTGCCGGGTCAGGCGGAAGAGGCAGGGCACGGCCAGGGCCAGAAAGCCCGCGCACAGCGGCGTGCGCAGGGAGAGCGGCAGGCCGGAGAGGTAGGTCCCGCCCGCGAGCAGGAGCCAGAAGAGCGCCGGGGCCAGGGCCTGGCCGCGCGGCCGGTTGCGGCTGGCGGAATAGAGCCCGTAGGCCAGGATGCCGAGCAGGAAGAGCCAGAGCTCGGCCGGGAAGATCTTGCGCGCCAGCAGGTCGCTGCCCGGGGTGGCGTGCAGCAGGGCGAAGCGAAGCGCCAGGCTGCACGCGGCCAGGGCCGCCAGGGCGCGGGGGCTTTTGCGCACCAGGAAGGGTGCGGCGAGGTAGAAGAGCGCCTCCACGGACAGCGACCAGGCCTGGGGCAGGAGGAGATAGACGTAGGCCCCGGTGAAGCCGTCGCGGCCCGCGGTCCAGGCCAGGCGGCCGGTGTCCGGGTCCAGCCTGAAGAGGAAGAGCAGCTCGTCGCCGACCACGCCGAGGTTGTTCCAGAGGACCACCGGCCCGGCCGGTCCGTGCAGCGTCCGCGCCAGCTCGGCCCGGCCCACGAAGGGCGCGGCGTCGAACAGGACGAGCGCGGCGAAGGAGAGGAGCAGCACCGCCCAGTAGGCGGGCGCGAGGCGCAGGAAGCGGTTGGAGTAGAACAGGGAGAGCGGCGCGCCCGCGTACTTCTCGCGCAGGATGAGGGCCATGTAGAAGCCCGAGACCACGAAGAAGGCCTGCACCGCGGCCTCGCCCGTGAGCAGCGTCACGCCCGAGTAGCCCTCGTGCGAGAAGAACACGGACAGGGCGAGGAACATGCGCAGCAGGCCCACGAAACGCGCTCCCTTAGGTCTTGGACAGCTTCAGCGTGTAGATCAGCTTGTCGTCGCCGGGCTTGTAGAAGTCGCGCACCCGCGCCTCGAGGAAGAAGCCCGTGTGCTCGTAGAAGCCGCGCGCGTCCGCGTAGGGCGGCGTGGACGAGGTCTCGGCGTACATGGCGCGGCCGCCCGCGGCCAGGGCCCTGTCCCGCGCCGCGTCGAGCAGCGCCCGGGCCAGGCCCAGGCCGCGCGCTCCCGCGTGCACCGCGATCCAGTAGAGGTGGTAGGCCCCGCCGTCCGAGCAGGCGTCCGGGCCGTAGCAGATGTAGCCCTGCGTCCGCCCGTCCGCGTCGGCGAGCAGGAAGTGGTAGCCGGACTCCGTGCCCTTGGCGGCGTGCTCGAGCACGAGCTCCTTGGCCACGTCTATCTCGCCCGGTGTGAAGGCCTCGGCCGAGAGGAGGATGTCCTCCACGGCGGGCAGGTCGCCGACTCGCGCGGCGTCGCGAAGGCGAAGGCTCATGCTCATGCTCCGAAAGTTTTCCGCATGATCGCGGCCGCGACGATGCGCGCCACGGTCTGCTCGTAGGTGAGCCCCGCCTCGGCGCAGGCCGCGGCGAATCCGGCGTCCGGGGCCAGGCAGGGGTTGGCGTTGACGTCTATGACCAGGGGGCGGCCCTGTCCGTCCACGCGGAAGTCCACGCGGGCGTATCCGGCAAGGCCGAAGGCCTGCCAGCAGGCCCGGGCCGCGTTTGCGAGCTTCGCGCGCAGGTCGTTTTCTGCCGGATCGTCCGAAATCTCGAAGCTCCGCCGCGAGGCCTCGTACTCCGGGCTCTCGGGGTCCCACTTGGCCGCGTAGGTCAGGAGGGGACGCTCCCACTTTCCATGGAAGATCATCTCCGCGGGCGGCAGGACCTCGACCTCGCCGCCACCCTGCTCACCTTCCGCCTCGCCCGCTTCCGCGGCCAGCAGGGAGACGGCGAACTCGCGCCCCGCGACGTAGGCCTCGGCGAAGCAGGGACGGCCCAGCCGCTCCGAGGCCCTGCGCGCCGCGAGCGCCGCGTTCCCGGGCGTGGCCGCGAGGACCACGGAGTCCGCGTCGATGCCCTTGGAGGCATGCTCGCGGCAGGGCTTGAGGATGAACTCGCCCGGGGCGAACTCCCCGCCCGCGCTTCCGTCCGCCTCCACCCAGGCCGGTGTGGCCACGCCGCGCGCGACGAGCAGCCGCTTGCACAGGGGCTTGTCGTTGGTCAGCACCAGGGAGGGGCCGTCCGAGCCGGTGAAGGGGATGCCCAGGTGGGCCAGGAGGTCGGGCGCGAAGTGCGCCAGGCCGTCCGCCCCGCCGATGGTCTCCACCAGGTTGACCGCCACGTCCGGCCGCAGACGCGCCAGCGTCCAGGCCGCGGGGCCGAGGTCGAGGTCCACGGCCACGCTCACGGCCGAGTGGCCGAGGGAGCGCAACGCGCGGCGCACGGCCGCGGCCTGGGCCAGGGTGTCCTGGTCGTCGGCTCCGGCCGCGGGACCGACGCGGCTGTGAAGCAGGGCTACGCGCATGGGAGGCGCCCGGCGCTCAAGAGGCGGCCCGGCGCAGGGGCCGCACGGGACGCAGCGGCCTGCTCGCGCGGGCGTCGGGCAGGGCGAGGCCCGAGCGCTCGGCCGCCGAGCGGACGATGCCGCCGATGAGGTCCACGTAGGGCATGCCCGCCAGACGGCAGAGGATGGGCAGGTCGGAATAGCTCGGGTTCAGGCCGGGCAGCGGGTTCAGCTCGATGACCTGGGCCTGGCCGTGCTCGTCCAGGCGCACGTCCACGCGTCCGCCGTCGCGGCAGCCCATGGCCCGCCAGGCCATGAGCGCGACCCCGGCGGACGCGGCCGCGTCGAGATCGTCCACGAGGCGGTATTCCACCCGCTCCTCGTAGTTCCACTTGTTCTCGAGCGAATAGGAGCCGGACTCGGCGCCGTCCCGCAGCAGGACCTCCATGACGCCGAGCGAGCGGGCGTGGTCGCCCGTGCCCAGGATGCCCACGGTGAACTCGCGGCCGGGCAGGTAGCGCTCCACCAGCACGGGCTGACGGAAGGCGTCCAGGAGCTCGGCGCAGACCTCGGCCAGCTCCGCGGGCGTGCGGCACAGCGAGCGCGCCGAGACGCCCTTGCTCGTGCCCTCGGCCACGGGCTTGGCGAACAGGGGGTAGGCCAGATCCACGCGGGCCGCGTCCTCGGGCCGCTCGACGACCGCGAAGGCGGGCGTGGGCACGCGGCGGTCGCGCAGCACGTGCTTGGTCATGCCCTTGTGCAGGCACAGCGAGAGTACCAGGGGGTCGGAGAAGGTGCAGGGAATCCTGTAGGCCTCGAGCAGGGCCGGGACCTGGGACTCGCGGCCGAAGCCCGAGAGCCCCTCCGCGATGTTGAAGACCATGTCCCAGCGCTCGCCCAGCGCCAGGCGGCGCACCAGCTCCCGCACGTTGCCTACGGGGTCGGTGTCGCAGCCGAGCGCCCAGAGCGCCTCCTCGATGCCCTGGACGGTCTCCGGGCAGTCGAACTCGGCGACCTCCTCGGGGCTGTAGCCCTCCTGGAGGTAGACCTCTTTCAGGTCGTAGGTGATGCCGATCTTCATGGCTCAGGCCTCCGCCGGGAGCTGGTCGCGCATGAGCGCGGCCGTGACCGGGTCGTGGCTCGTGAAGGTGCGGCCCTCGTAGTTCACGAAGGTCAGCTCGTCGCCCGAGACGCCGGAGAGGTATTCGGGCAGCACGGGCGCCTTGCCGCCGCCGCCCGGCAGGTCCACCACCAGATGCGGCACGGCGTAGCCCGAGGTGTGGCCGCGAAGGGACTTGATGATCTCGATGCCGCGCGAGAGCGGGGCGCGGAAGTGGCCGGTGCCGGGCACCTGGTCGCACTGGTAGAGGTAGTAGGGCCGCACGCGCCGCTTCATGAGGCCGCGCATGAGCTCGCCCATGACCTCGGGAGAGTCGTTGACGCCCTCGAGCAGCACGGTCTGGCTGCCGAGCGGCAGCCCCGCGTCGGCCAGCCGCTCCAGCGCCTGGGAGGACTCGGGCGTGAACTCGCTCGGGTGCGTGCAGTGGATGCTCGCCCACAGGGGGTGGAAGCGGCGCAGCATCTTGACCAGCGAGGGGGTGATGCGCTGCGGCAGGACCATGGGCGTCTTGGTGCCCAGGCGGATGACCTCCACGTGCGGGATGGCGCGAAGCCTCGTCAGCAGGTACTCCAGGGCGCGGTCGGACAGGGTCAGCGGATCGCCGCCGGAGACGATGACGTCGCGGATCGCCGGGGTGCGGGCGATGTAGCCGAGCGCCTGCTCCCAGACGTGGGTGGCCGGGGCGCGCGAGGGCCCCTTGCCCACGCGGCGCGAGCGCGTGCAGTAGCGGCAGTAGGCCGAGCAGAAGTCCGTGGCCAGGAACAGGGCGCGGTCCGGATAGCGGTGGACCAGCCCGGGCACCGGGCTGTCGTCCTCCTCGGCCAGGGGGTCGGCGGTCTCGCAGGTGCTGAGCGAAAGCTCCGCCGTGGACGGGATCATGGTGCGGCGCAGGGGGTGCGCTGCGTCCGCCGCCGCGTTCCCGTCCGCGGCGAAATTCGGGGCGAAGAGGGAAAGATAGTAGGGCGTGACCGCAAAGGGCAGGCGCCCGCCGCGCGCGGAGAGCGCCAGGGCCTCGTCGGCGGAGAGCGGCAGGATGCGGGAGAGCGCTGCGGCCGTGGTCAGGCGGTTCTTGATCTGCCAGCGCCAGTCGCTCCACTGCTCGCGGGTGGCAAGGGGGAAGTGGGTGGCGCAAAACGCGTCGCGCGCCTCGTCCACGACGAAGGCGGGAGTCTTGCCGTGGTGCCTGGCGCCGGACAGGCCGAAGCCCCCGCGCAGGCTTTTCAGGGCGGGTACGGAAGACGACGGAGGCTCCATGACGGCGGCCGTGCTTTCGACCGCTTTCCTCGCGTGTTTCACGATTTCTCCTCGCAAGTGCCGCAGGGTCTTCCCGCGGTCTTCGGTTATTGTCCGCCCTGGGCCGGCTGGTCCTCCATGGGACCGCCCGCCGGGGGTTTCATGGCCTTGATGGATTTCACGGTGAGCACGTTCTCGCCGTGCTCGTTGACCCGGACCTCGCCTGCGGCCTCGACGTACTTGTCGAAGTACTTGGAGAAGTCCGCGCCCTTGAGCACGTAGATGTTGCCGTCGTCGGTCTCGAGGAAGATGGCGTTCTCCGCCTCGAAGACGTAGCCGCGGCAGGTCGTGGCCGCGGCCGACGTGGCGCTCATGCCCTCCACGGTCAGGACCACGGCCGAGAGCGCGGCCAGGAGCAGGGTCAGCCACGCGGCCAGCCGGACGCGTCGGCCCGTCAGGAAATAAAAGCGGCGCCGCGAAGGCGCCTGGCTGGATGCAGGAACGGAAGAGGACGCGTCACGCGCATCCGGGATCCCTCGTTTGGGCACGAAAGAAAAATGGCCGACGGTTTCCATCGCTTCGTTCCTGGTGTTGTGCGGGTGGCAGCCCCTGGCCGCACCATGCGGCCGGGAGTCAAATGAGCAACCATTATGCCATGTTACAACATGCTGTATTTACTGAATTTCTCAGAAATCGCGCACGACGCTGCCGGAAATGTGATTTCCGATCGTTTTTCAACAGGCGGAGGAAAACAGGCGGGGGAGAAGTGACGAAGACAGCAAAAGCGGGCCCGGAGAGGCCTCGCCTTTTTTCATAACATTTTAAAATAAAACGTTATTTACATAAGCCAACGGGTATCGGAAATCTAGCTTCTGCTCCTTTGGCGAGCGGAAATCTCGTTTCCGCTTTCCGGCTTGAAATCTTCCTTGTGCAGGGAGTGCTTCTGCATCAGGTTGTGCAGCTGCCGCTCCGTGACCCCTGCGGCCCGTGCAGTGCGCGATACACCTCCTTGATTTTTCTGGAGAAGTTCCGTGAGGTATGCGCGCTCGAGATTGTTCACGGCCAGCCGCCTGGCCTCGGACAGGGGCAGGCTGGTGTCCAGGGGGATGGCCGCGGCCACCTGCCCCCGCTCGAAGAGCTCGGCGGGAAAGCTCGCGGGCGTCAGGATGTGCGAGGTCTCGAGGATGAAGGCCCGCTCCACGAGGTTCTCGAGCTCGCGCACGTTGCCCGGCCAGTCGTAGCGGTTGAAGGCCTCGATGACCATGGGGTGGTAGCCCTGCACGTCCTTGAGATACGTGCGCGAGAGGCGCTCCAGGAAGTGCTCGGCCAACGGCACGATGTCTTCCTCGCGCTCCCTGAGCGGCGGGATCTCGATGGGGAAGACGTTCAGCCGGTAGTAGAGGTCCTTGCGGAACTCCCCGCCCTCGGCCAGCGCCTTGATGTCGATGTTCGTGGCCGCCACCACGCGCGCCTCGGCCTTGACCTCGGTCTCGCCGCCCAGCCGCGTGAAGGTCCGCTCCTGCAGCACCTGCAGCATCTTGATCTGCACGGCCGCCCCGATGGTCCCGATCTCGTCCAGGAAGATGGTCCCGCCCGCGGCCAGCTCGAACTTGCCCAGGCGCCTGCGCGACGCGCCCGTGAAGGCGCCCTTCTCGTGGCCGAAGAGCTCGGACTCGATGAGCGTGTCCGGGATGGCGCCGCAGTGCACGCTGATGAACGGCCCCTCGCGCCGCTCGGACAGGGAGTGGATGAGCCGCGCGATGACGCCCTTGCCCGTGCCGGTCTCGCCCATGAGCAGCACCGTGGTGCCCGTCGGGGCCACGAGCTTGACCTTCTCGTAGACCGCCTGCATCACCGGGCTTTCCATGCGGGCCACGCGGCGCGTGTCGCCGACCACGAACTGGTCGCGGAAATAGGACAGCTCGCTCTCCACCTTGCGCGAGAGCGAAAGGCTCTCGAGCACGTAGACCAGCTCGTCCTTGTTCAGCGGATAGGTCAGGTAGTTGCCCGCACCGGCCTTGACCAGGCCCACGGCCTCGCGCACCTGGTCGGTGCGCGCCAGGACGATGATCTCGGCCTGGGGGTTGCGCGTCCACAGCGTGCGCAGAAGCTCGCGGTACTCGCTGGTCAGCTTGCCCGGCACGGCGCCGAACAGGCCCAGGTCCGCCAGGATGACGTCGAAGACGCTGTGCGCGGCCTTCTCCCGCAGGGAGGGCCAGTCGTGCGCCAGGGAGAGCGAGAGCTCCCCTCCGAAGGCCTCGCGCACCGTGCGCACGGCGTCGCTCTCGGGCGTGGCCAGCAGGAAGCGTTTCATGCGCCCGCCTTTAGCACGTTCGCAAGGGAATGGGGAGTGTCCGCGAAAGCGGCCCCGGCCGTCGACCGCACGACCGACCGCACCGCCGCCCGAAGCCCTTGGATCAGGCCACGGAGAGGCCCAGGCGGCGCTCCAGCGCGGCCGCCAGGCCGGAAAGGTCGCGCGGCCCGAGCGCCACGAGCCGCTCGTCCGTGACCAGGCAGATCACGTCGCGCCGCCTGGAGACGATGACCGCCTCGCGCCCCTCGGCCTTGAAGATGCCCGCCTTGTAGCCGCCCACGGAGGTGCCCGTGTCGCGCGCAAGCCCCTGCAGATGGGACTCCTTGCGCATGTCGCAGCGGTACGCCTTGCGGATGCTGTCCGCGCTCACGCGGACCGTGCAGTAGGGCGGCACCTCGATGACCAGGCCGTCCTCGCCCACCAGGATGCGCGTGTCCGACGGCTTCATGTAGAGGATGAACCAGAGCAGGTAGAGCATGGGCACGAAGACCACAAGCATCACCGTGCCGGCCGTGTACATGCCGCCGCGGTAGAACCAGGCCGTGAGCCAGGCCGCTCCGCAGGCCAGGAGCAGCACGCCGCCTATCACGCCGAGGGTCTGAGGCACCGTGAAGACATCGGGATTGTTCTGTTCCGTCATGGGCGGGAACTATTGGCACAAGGCCCGGCAAAGTCAACCGTTGCCCGGCGCGGCCTTGAAAAATGCCCGGCGGCCTGCCATAGGGAAGATAGCGGCAGAACCTCCCACGGAGCATCCCGATGGAAAAGCACTTCCTGCTGGCCGTCTCGGGCGACCGGACCGCCTCCTACAACCTTCGCTTCATCAAGAGCTTCTTCAAGACATACGACGACATCCGCGTCACCCTGCTCTACGTGGCCCCGCGCCCCCCGACCTGGGAGCCCGCCGAGGTCGTGGCGCCCGGGCCGCAGGCCCTGGCCGAGCTCGAGGCGACCAAGAAGGCCCACGGCAACGAGGCCCTGGACAAGGCCTACGACTGGATCACCTACCACGCCCTGCCCCCGGAGCGGGTGGACAAGAAGATCGTCTACTCCACCCTCGGCACCGTGGGTGAGATCATAGCCGAGGCCCAAAAAGGCCTCTACGACGCCGTGGTCCTCGGACGGCGCGGCCTCTCCTGGTTCGAGGAGCTGATCGCGGACAGCGTGAGCCACCGCATCCTCTGGAAGGACATCGACTTCCCCATCTGGATCTGCGGCCGCCCCTCCTCCCCCACGGAGGACGACGACCTCTGCGGCGTGCTCCTGTGCGTGGACGAGTCCGCGCCCGCAAAGCGCGTGGCCGACCACGTGGGCTTCATCCTCGCGGGCCGCGCACGCCACAAGGTGACCCTGTTCCACGTCAAGCCGGACAACGTGCGCATCACCCCCAAGGTGCAGCGCATCCTGGACGACGCAGGCGCCGCCCTGCTGGACAACGGCTTCCACGAGAAGGGCATCGAGATCAAGATCGTGGAGGGCAAGGACGTGGCCCAGGCCATCGTGGACGAGGCGCACGGCCACGGATACGCGGCCGTGGCCTGCGGCCGCACCGCCAACGAGCCGAGCGCCATGGGCGCCCTGCTCCCCACCTCGGTGACCACAAAGCTCCTGCGCAAGCTGACCCACAGCGCCCTGTGGATCAGCAAGTAGGCACGGGAAATATGCATGCCTCCGGCGGGCAGGGAGGGGGCTACGCGCCCCCTCCCTGCACCCTCCC